>NZ_RZTT01000036.1 GCF_003996995.1 Mesorhizobium sp. M7A.T.Ca.US.000.02.2.1
TCTTGGACTTAGAGGCCATCGCCGCCAGGATGCCGACGAGGTAGGAGCCCTCCTGTTCCTTGAACTTCAGCGACCGCACGTTCGGCAGATCGACCTGGTCGTCGATGATGGCGAAGTTCAGGTCGGGGTATTCGGCGGCGACCTTGGTCAGCGCGTCCGTCCAGGCAAAGCCCGCCATAACGATCGGGTTGCGGCCGTCCTCGGCGAAGCGGCGCAGCGCCTGCTCACGCTGCGAGGCATTGGAGACCTCGAATTCGACGTAGGCCGTGCCGGTTTCCGTCTTGAATTTCTCGGCGCCGTTGTAGGCAGCCTCGTTGAAGGATTTGTCGAACTTGCCGCCGAGATCATAGAGGATGGCCGGCTGGACATCCGCGGCGAAAGCCGGAAGAACCATTGCGGTTGCGGCCAGGAGGCCGAGAACGATACGTTTCATGTGATCCACACCCTGTCGGTTATTTTTTCCGTTATGCACCGCATGCCGGCCCGGTTCTCCGGCAGGCATACGACGTCAGCCAGGAGTGTACTCCCTCCCGCTCGGCGGCAATCTGGCATGGCCCGAAACAAAATTCACGCGGAATTTTGACCTTTTGGAAAAGCTTGATGTGGGCAAGCCGCACCGCAGCTTGTCCTTGCGCCAAGTGTTACGTGGACGCGGCGGCAGGGATGACGCAAGCGACGCCGGTGCCTTTGAGGTTGCACGTGCCGTAAGGGTTCTTCGCCAAATATTGCTGGTGATCGGCTTCGGCGAAGTAGAATTCGGCCGCCGGCGCGATCTCGGTGGTGATCCTGCCGTGGCCGGCACCGCGTAGCGAGGTCTCATACGCATCGCGCGAGGCGTTCGCCGCCGACAATTGCGCCTCGTCGCTCGTGTAGATCGCGGAGCGATAGGCGGTGCCGACATCATTGCCCTGGCGCATGCCTTGCGTGGGGTCGTGGCTTTCCCAGAACAGCTTCAGAAGCCCAGCATAGGAGACGATCTCGGGGTCATGGACCACCAGCACCACTTCGGCGTGGCCGGTAAGCCCTGTGCAGGTCTCCTGATAGGTCGGATTGGGCGTGAAGCCGCCGGCATAGCCGGCCGCGGTGACCCAAACGCCTTCGATCTGCCAGAACAGCCGCTCCGCTCCCCAGAAGCAGCCCAGTCCGAACATCGCCGTCTCCAGCCTCTCGGGATAAGGACCTTTGAGCGGTCTTTTCAAGACCTTGTGTCTGGATGCGGTCGGGATCGCCTTGGCGCGGCCCGGCAGAGCCTCGGAGGGCTTCGGCAGATTGAGCTTCTTGTTCAGCATGTCGCTGAGAAAGAACATGCGCGGCTCCTCTCCGGGTGAAACGCAAGAAGCCGCATGACGGCGGCTTTGTTTGAGCATCGGATTCCCAAAACCGGCAACCGCTTTTGGGTCCGATGCTCTAGGTGGCGGCGAACTGCCCAGCACGCGGTGGCCGCCTGTAGCCTATCGCATAGAGCAGGAAAGCCAGCACCGCGAACACGGCGAAGCCCGGCTGGTTCAGCACCCAGGCGACGGCGCCGTCCCACAGCAGCGGGCTGGCCTTGGTTCGGATGAAGGTTTCGAAGGCGGCCCTCGTGTCGGGCGAGACCGCCAGCCAACTGGTGTTGAGCGGGGTCAGCACCAGCACGGAGGCCGCCACGGTGCGTGTCGCGTCGAGCACCGCCATGATGACGGAAATCGACAGCGCGATCATTGCGGCAAGACGAAAGACGAAGCGAAACATTAGAACCCTCCTCCGGGCTGGTCCCCTCCCGAGGGGCCTTTCAGAGATAGAATGCGCATGGCTGGATCGCAATCGCCATACGCGAATTTGCAGACCCCAAACTCAGGTCAACAGAAGGCCGGACGACAGTCGGTTGGGTAGCTTTTCATTGACATGTGAGGGCAGCTATGCTAACAATTTCGGCAGGGTGCTGATTTGCGCCGACGACCCGCCGCACAGGCGGGTTTTTGCGTTTGGTGCCTCGCAAACCGACGTGCCGGCCAAGTCTTCAAAGACCGGGTGAACCCGGATTCGTTGCCCTGCGCGAATTATGCGGCCGGCTTCCTTTTGCGCCGATGGACACGCCAGACGGCAAAAACGCCGCCGCCAATGGCGCCGATCACCAGGCCGGCCAGGCCGGTGAACACGGCGAAATAGCCGCAGGCGCCCTCGAAACAGCTCATCTCGGTGGCATCAGCGATCACCGAGCCGATGGCGAATCCGCCCACGGCGCCGATGACCGCGCCCAGGACGATGCCGAGCAGCGCGGCGACGACCGAGACGAAGACAGGCGGGCTTTCGGTTTCCGGATTGACATAAACGGCATCGGCTTCGGATCCACGGCGCAGCAGATAGATGCAGAGGACCCCGATGGCGAGTTGAGCAGCGGTGATGGCAAGCGCCTGGCCCGAAAAGACGAAATCCGAAATCGTCAGTGCACAGGCCTGCCAGGCCACCAGCCAGATGATTGTGGCGACCTGCCAGATGGTGAACTGGCGCGGGAAACGGGCCGAGCGGCCGAAGGCGAGGCCGAGCAGGTAAAGCCCCCACAGGATGGTGATGATGTCGACGGCGAGCCCGCCATAGACAAGGTAAAACACGCTGTCTGGCAGGCCGGTGGCGCCGACCGCGGGCCAGACGGAGATCAGGCCGTAGACCGACCACGCCATGACGAAGACGAGCCAGCCCACCGGCACGAAGGAAAGCCCGCTGTCCGGCCGCCTGACTGGCGTCTGTCCATTGCTCGATGTCATGTCCGCACGATGCCCCCGCAAAGCCTCGGCACCCGACACGCAACTCCGGGGGAAGTCAAGGGCGGCCGGCCCGGCGGTCGTGCCTGTGCACACCATTGCAGCGGCGGCGCCCGTAAAAACGGGCATGCCGGCCGCCTTGTGAAACACTGTGTGGCCGGCAAAGCGAATAGACTGCCGTTATGGCTTGGCATTCGGCGCCGGATCGACTAGATGAGCCCCGCGCCTGTTGCTTCGACGGCTCAGGTGTGGGGAAGGGCGTTCGCTGGTTGGCGGCGCCGGCGCGGATTTCCACGCCTCAGCCCCAAGGGAGGTGCATCTCCCCAACCCGCACGGCGAAACCGGCCGACGCGACATGCATGGACGGAGAGGTGGCCGAGTGGTTGAAGGCGCACGCCTGGAAAGTGTGTTTACGGGAGACCGTAACGCGGGTTCGAATCCCGCTCTCTCCGCCAGTTTGCACCTAGGTGTGATCAAGATAGGCGCGCCCAGGCAATATGATCTGGCGCAGGCTGCCGACGCTCATCGCGATCTCGAGGCCAGGAGGACAACCGGGGCGCTTGTGCTTGGTGCAATCTCGAACACGACCGACGTCCCGTAGTGAATTGCATCGCCAAATCAAAACGGGGTGGTCGATCGTCTCGCCCTAGATCACCGCTTCCTCGAGGAACGGCTCGTTGCGCTCTATGCGCTCGTAACAGAATGGCGACAGATCGAGCGTCTGGAAAGCCCCGTGAACGATAAGTTCTGAAACTCCCCGGCCCACGGCTGGCGACTGTTGCAGCCCGTGCCCCGAGAAGCCGTTGGCAAACATGAAATTGGTCACCTGCGGGTGGAAGCCGACGATGCCGTTGTGGTCGAGCATGTTGTACTCGTAGTGGCCGGTCCAACTGGTCTGGACCTTGAGTGCGTCGAAAGACGGAATGCGGTGCCAGAGTGCCGGCCAGATGTAGTCGTCGAACTCTTCATGATGCATTTCAAAGTCGTCGTAGCCGGCCGGTCCGTCGCCCTGCGGCGTGTTGCCGGTGAGAAAAAGCTCGCCTTCGGGACGCACGAATGTTCCGGAAAGGTCGATGACATTGGGCATCCGGCCGGGGATCGGGTTGGCGCTGGCGAAGACGAAGCTGTAGCGCTTGTAGGGCGCGACCGGGATCGACAGGCCGGCCATGGCTGCCACCTGCTGCGCGCGCGGGCCCGCGGCGTTGACCAATGTTCCGCAACGAACCGTCTGTCCGGTCGCGAGGCGCACCGAGATGACCCGTCCATCGGCAATATCCAGCCCTGTCGCTGCATTGTCGATATACTCGACGCCGCTGGCGCGGGCGGCTCGGCGGAAACCGTTCATCAGCCCCACGGAATCGAACCAGCCCTCTTCCCGAGCCCCCCAGGAACCGCCGCCGAGATCCTCCACATTGAGCCAGGGGAAGCGATCCTTCAGCGGGCCCGGCTCGAGGAACACTGTGTAGGCCCCAAAACTGCGCTGCAGATCGACGCGCTCGCGGGCCGCTTCGACGCCGTCGGGTGAACAGCAGTAAAGATATCCATGCTCCTTGAAGCCGAGGTCGGGCGCCGGCTCGTCCCTGTAGAAGGGTGCCATGCGCTCCTGGAAGGTGCGGATGACCTCGATGCCGAACTGGCTGATCTTCACATTGATCGGATTGGAATATTGCTGCCGGATCGCGCTGGTGGACAGCGCCGTCGATGAAAACTCGTAACTGCTATCGCGCTCGACCACGAGGATCGAGGCACCGCTGCCCAGCGCCTGGCTCAGCCAGTAGGCCGTGGACGAGCCGACAACCGCTCCGCCGACGATGACGATGTCGTAGGCGTTGCGCGATGGCGCTTTGTAAGGCGGGATCGCCATGGCTCCGACTCCAAGCTACTGGTTGAACAAAGCGATCAGGGCATCCGAGCCCCGCGCAAGAAGGCCAAGGTCCGAACCGACGGCAACCATGGTGAAGCCTTCGGCAAGGTAGCGGTCGGCATCGGCCTTCGCCGGCGCCAGGATGCCGCTTGCCTTGGCTGCCGCCGTTGCGGCCTGGCGCACGGACGAGATTGCCTCCTGGACATGTGCCGCGCCGGGATTGCCCATCGCGCCCATATTGGTGGAAAGATCGCCGGGACCGACGAAGAGAACGTCGACGCCGTCGACCGCCGCGATCTCGGCGGCATTCGCCACGCCCAATTCATCCTCGATCTGCACGGCGAGAAGCTGCTGCTCACGCGCTTTGGCGTGGTAGCCGGCGATGCGGCCGAAGCCGTTGGCGCGGTGACCGACCGAGAAGCCGCGAAATCCGCCGGGCGCATAGGTCATGGCCGCGACGATGGCGCGGGCCTGATCGGCGGTTCGTACATTGGGGATCATCAGGCTGCGTGCGCCGATATCCAGCGCCTGCTTGATCAGATTGGGATCGTCGGAGGGCAGCCTGACGACAGCCTCGCTGTCGAAGCCGCCCATCACCTGAAGCTGCGCCATGATGCTGCGCAGATGGTTGGGGCTGTGCTCGCCGTCGATCAGCACCCAATCGGCTCCAGAGCCGGCGACGATCTCCGTGGTGAGCGCCGAAGCCAGCGAGCACCAGATGCCGATGTGAGCCCGGCCAGCCGCTGTGGCAGCTTTCAGCATGTTGAGGCGTTCTTGCATCTTGCGATCATCTCCAATCATCTGGATTGAAATTTGTATGATGTCCTATATCATATGGCCACAAAACGCTGCAAGATGCGATGTACGGACTTTCGAATGGGAGCTGGAGAATGAGGATCGGGTTCATCGGGCTTGGCGTCATGGGAGCACCGATGGCGCGCCACCTGGCCGATGCCGGGCATGAGATCGTCACCGTCCTCAATCGCTCCCCTCTACCGCAGGGCCTGACCGCATCGGTCGTCGCGTCCGCCGCCGAAGTGGCACGGGGGTCCGAGATCATTGCCACCATGCTGCCCGACACGCCTGACGTCGAACGCGTCCTGTTGGGCGAGGACGGCGTCCTGGAAGGACTGTCAGCCGGCAAGCTGGTCATCGACATGAGCTCGATCAGCCCCATCGCCACGGCGGCGTTCGCGGCGAAACTGCGAGAGAAGGGAGCCGGCTACCTCGACGCCCCGGTCTCGGGCGGCGAGGTCGGCGCCAAGGCGGCAAGCCTCACCATCATGGTCGGCGGCCCGGCCGCCGAGTTCGAGCGGGCGCTGCCGATCTTTGAGACACTCGGCAAGAACGTCACTTTGATCGGCGAGCAGAATGGCGCCGGGCAGACCTGCAAGATCGCCAACCAGATCATCGTCGCGCTCAACATCGAGGCCGTGGCCGAAGCGCTTGTCTTCAGCAGCAAGGCCGGGTGCGACCCGGCGAAGGTGCGCGGCGCCCTGATGGGTGGCTTCGCCGCCTCCCGCGTCCTGGAAGTGCATGGCCAGCGCATGATCGACCGGACCTTCGCCCCAGGCTTTCGCATCAAGCTCCACCAGAAGGATCTCAACCTGGCGCTTGACAGTGCCCGCGCCCTTGGCGTGGCGCTGCCGAACACCGCCATGGCGCAGCAACTGATGAATGCCTGTTCGGCCCATCCAGATGGCGCCGAGGCCGATCACTCGTCTCTCGTCCGGGCGCTGGA
Source organism: Mesorhizobium sp. M7A.T.Ca.US.000.02.2.1 (assembly GCF_003996995.1). Classification (GTDB taxonomy): domain Bacteria; phylum Pseudomonadota; class Alphaproteobacteria; order Rhizobiales; family Rhizobiaceae; genus Mesorhizobium. The sequence goes on from NZ_RZTT01000036.1 coordinate 6,347, forward strand.
GATCCTCAGCGGCCACGAACTGTCAAAAGAAAAGGAGTAAAAACCGATGCGCGGAACCGGCAAGGCCGAGATCTTCGTGATGCTGGCCCATCCCGTGGCCCACGCCAAGAGCCCCGGCATATTCAACGAGATCTTCGAGCAGAAGGGCCTCGACAGCCTCATGGTGCCCTTGAGCTGCCGCCCGGAGGATTTCGAGACCTTCTGGGCCGGCATCACGGCAGCCGAGAATATCAGGGGCGTGATCATCTCGGTGCCGTACAAGGTTGCGGTCTACCACAAATGCTCCGCCGCGCATGACCGCGCCGCGCGGGTGGAAAGCGCCAACTCGGTGCGACGGCTGCCGGACGGCAGCTGGTATGCCGACAATTTCGACGGCGTCGGCTTCATCGATGCGCTCAAGGCGAACGGGCATCAGATCGCCGGTCGCCGTATTCTTCAAGTCGGTGCCGGTGGCGCCGGTGCCTCGCTCGCCTATTGTCTCGCGGAAGCCGGCGCCGACGAAATCCGCCTTACAGACATCGATACGGTGCGTGCCGGGAAACTCGCGGCGCTGGTTGGCCGCGCGTTCCCGAAATGCCGCATCCAGGTCGGAGAGGCCGAGCCTTCCGGCATGCATATGGCGATCAACGCCACACCTGTCGGCATGCATGCCGGCGATCCGCTGCCGCTTGATGTCAGCCGGCTGACCCCGGATATGACGGTTGTGGACATCATCATGGAGCCTGCGGAAACCGCTCTGCTGCGGGCGGCCAAGGGGATCGGCTGCCGCGTTCAACCGGGACGCCCGATGATGGATTTCCAGGTCCGGGCGATGTCCGAATTCTTCGACATCGAAGGCAAGGACCGCGGCCATGGCTGAGACACCGACTACCGTCGTCATCGGCGGCACCTCCGGCATCGGACGCGCTATCGCGCAGCGCTTCGCAGAAGACGGTTATCATGTGGTCGTCTCCGGCCGGGATACGACGAGGGGCAATGAGACGGCCGGCTCCTGCCAGGCGGCGGGCGCGCCGCGTGCGCTGTTTGTCCAGACAGATGTCGCAGATAGCGGCTCAGTCGAGGCTCTGGCACGGATTGTCAGCGACGGGTTCGGCACGCCTCACGTCGTCGTCAACTGCGCCGGCATCTTGCAGAGCGGCAAGTACGTCCTTGATCAGGATCTGGACGAGGACGAGAAGATGTGGCGGGTGAATTATCGCGGCACGCTGTTGGGGTGCCAGGTGTTTGGCCGGCTGATGTCGGCCGCCCGGCGAGGCGCGATCCTGAATGTCGGCTCGCTCGCCTCTTTCGCGCCGCTGTCGCTGCCGGCCTACACGCCGGGAAAGCATGCGGTCCTGGCCCTGACCCAGATCCTCGCCGCCGAACTCGGCCCGCATGGCGTTCGCGTCAATGCGGTCGCGCCCGGCTATACACTTTCCGATGGTTTGAAGACCAAGATCGCCAGGGGCGAACGCAACCCCGAAGCCATACTGGCCACCACGGCGCTGCGACGCTTCGTCGAGCCGCGCGACGTCGCCGAGGCGGCATTGTTCCTCTGCTCGGAGCGCGCTGCTTCGATTACCGGCGTCACCTTGCCGGTCGACGCCGGCTGGCTGGTTCAGGCGCCTTACGCACAATATTTGCAGGGAAATCCCATCCGGCAAACGCCGGCTATCTGACAAGGATAATCCAGTGATCAATATCTCGCCAGTGAGCGACATCCAGCGCTTCGACTTCGATACCCGCATCCACCATGGCGTCATCCATAACGGCACGCTCTACCTCACCGGCCAGGTCGCGAGGCCCGGCCAGTCCGCGGCCGACCAGATGCGCGAGGTGCTCGGCAAGATCGATGCGCTGCTTGGCAAGGCGGGCACGGACAAGACCCGCATCCTTCATGTGCAGATGTGGCTGGACGACATCAGGGATTTCGACGAGGTCAATGCGGTGTGGGACGCCTGGATGCCCGGGGAGCACGCACCGGCGCGCTCATCGGGCGAAGGACGGATGGCGAAGCCCGGAATGCTGGTCGAGCTGATCGTCACCGCGGCGGTTTGAATGGTCCTGCCGGTTCGGGCATCATCCCGAATCTGGCGAGAGGGAGACTGATGACGAAGCGCAAGCCGCTTTCCACCGTCGTGGCGGAGAGCCTGTCCGAGAAGATCCGTTCCGGACAGCTGCTGCCCGGCGCGCAATTGCCGACTGAGGCGGAGCTTTGCGCCGAGTACGATGTCAGCCGCACCGTGGTGCGGGAAGCTGTGGCGCGACTGCGTTCCGAAGGCCTGGTGGTGCCGCAGCAGGGGCGCGGCATGTTCGTCAGCGAGACGCCGGCGCCGCGCAACTTCTCGATACCGGACGAAGCGCTCAGGACCTTGCCGGAAACCATTGCGCTGCTCGAGCTGAGGTTGAGCGTCGAGGTGGAGTCGGCGGGATTGTGCGCGGAACGGCGCACCGATGCGGAAGCCAGCGCGATCCGCACCTTGATGGAACAGGTCGACGCCCAGCAGGCCGATCCCGCCGTCGTCCAGATCCACTACGACTATGATTTCCACCTGGCGATCGCCAAGGCGGCACGAAATGAATTCATCCACGGTTTCCTAAGCTATCTCGGGCCGATGATCGTGCCGCGCTTCCAGCTCGGCTATCTGGTCACGCCCGAACTCAAGGACAGCTACTACGCGCGCATACACAGCGAACATAAGACAATCGTCGACGCCATCGAAAGGCAGGATGGCCGCGCCGCCCGCCAGGCCATGCGCAAACACCTGCACAACAGTCTCGGGCGGGTGCGCGCCCTGGCCCGAGCCTCTGGCGTGGAGGCAATCGAAGCCGAGCAGAAGGCGGCGGCGGCCTCACTTTTCACCGACATGAAAAGGCCTGTCTCGACGGGCGGATGAGGCCTCGCGAATTCGATCGCATCGGCGCGCCTGGGCCGAAAATTAGACATCCATTGCGAAAGCCGTGTTTTTTGTTCCGTCACCGGCTGCGCGGGTTTCCCAAGGGCTGAAGGCGCCAGCTTGCCAGCGTTTCCCTGGGTTTTCGGCTGCTGCGGTTATCCGAACACCCCAAGGGATTTTGGGGGCATCCGAAATTTTCGAAAGTTTATCTTTCCTTTTTGCTGGTTTTCTTGGTTTCGCGGCATCGGCCCGGGCCGCAAACTGAAAACGGACAATCAGGAAAGCCCACGTGACGACAGCCTTCATCACCGGTGCGACGAGCGGCATAGGGCGGGCCATAGCGATCGCGCTGAGCGACGCCGGCTACGACGTCTATGCGGTCGGGCGCAGCCAGGCCGCGCTCAAGGAGCTGCAGGCACAGCGGCCCGGCATCGTGCCGATTGCCGTCGACGTCACCGATCGCGAGGCCCTGGAAGCGGCCCTGGCGGATCTCACCATCGACGTGCTGATCAACAATGCCGGGGTCATGCCGCCGCTCGGCAACTTCGCCGATATGAAGATCGCTGACATCGACACCACGCTCGAGGTGAACCTCAGCGCGGCAATCCTGCTCACGCGCCTCGTCGTCCCGCAAATGCGCGAGCGGCAGTCCGGGCATGTATTGTTCACCGGCTCCACAGCGGGCCACGCGGCATACTCCAACATTGCCGTCTATTCAGCGACCAAGGCGGCGATATCAGGCTTTGCAGCAGCGCTGCGCGCCGACCTCTCCCCATCGGGCGTACGCGTCACCGAGATCGTTGCCGGCCGTGTCGAGACGCAGCTCTACCAGGACATCCTCGACGCCAACGCGCGCGCAGCCATGTACGCCAGCAAAGTGGTGCAGCCGGATGACGTGGCCAGGATGGTCGTCGCTGTGCTTGGGCTCCCCGCGTGGGCCGACGTTACCCGTTTCGACATCATGCCGACTTGGCCAACCTCGCCAAGCGGTACCAAGTAAGGAAAACTGGGATGAAAGATCTTTCCGTTCTGATCGTTGGCGGTGGTGCCGGCCTCGGTGCCCTCTTAGCCGAGATGGCTGTCGAGGCCGGAGCGGCAAAGATCGGCATCATCGACATCAACCAGGAAGCCGCCGAGTCCGCGCTGGCGACCGCGAAGGCCAGGGGACTGCCTACCGCAACCGCCCTTTGCGACATCCAGGTAGGCCCACAGTGCCACGCCGCATTCGAGGCGATCGTTTCGAAACTCGGGCGCGTCGACACGCTGATCAATTGTGCCGCGATCTACCCTCGCCGCCCGCTCCTCGAAATCACCGACGCCGACTGGGATGCCTCCAACGGCATCAACATCAAGGGCACCTATCATATGATGGTGGCGGCGGTTCGCCACATGCAATCGCAGGAGCCGAAGAGCCACGTCCGCGGGCGGATCGTGAACCTGACCTCGGTCGACGCCTTCAAGGCGCATCCGCAGAACGCTCACTATGCGGCGACCAAGGCCGCCGTCGTCAGCCTTACCCGATCCTTTGCCCATCACGTGGCGAAGGACGGCATTCTGGTGAATTCGGTGGCGCCGGCCGGCATGGCGACGGAGAAGGCAAAAGCGCTCGGCTTCCTGGAGGAACTGGCCAAGGCGAGCCCGCTCGGCCGCGGTGCCGAGCCAAAGGAAATTGCCGAATGGGTGCTGATGACGGGCAGCCCCAAGAACACTTACATGACCGGTGAAAACGTAATTGTTTCAGGTGGTTACATATACGCCTAAGCCTCTTTCGCCGCGGGCGACTGAACTCTGGCAGTGCATGACCGAGGCAGTGCATGACCGACCGGAACACAAGCAGGGAAAGGAACGGAATTTTCGATGACCGGCAAGCTGCGCCTCCCCTCGCTGAATGCTCTGCGCGTGTTCCACGCGGTCGCGCAGCACAAGAGCTTTCGGCAGGCGGCGGATGAATTGCTGGTCACGCCGCAGGCCGTCGGACAGCAGATCAAGCTTCTGGAGGATACGCTCCAGGTAACGCTGTTCGAGCGTAAGGGCCGGTCGATCGAACTGACCGAGTCGGCCATTCTTCTGTCGCACTATGTCAAAGCCGGCTTCAACGAGTTTGCCGAAGGCGTTCGCCGCGTCACCAAGTCGAACTATCGGGACCGCATCAACCTGAATGCGAGCCCATACTTCGCCACGCACTATCTTCTGCCGCGGCTTTCGTTGTTCCGGGAAATCTTGCCGGGCGCGGACCTGCGCCTGACGACCATGGTCGACCTGCCCGATTTCGGGCGCGACGATATCGATATGACGGTCCAGTGGGGCTACGGCAACTGGTCCGACTATGAAACCACGTTGCTGGTGCCGGATCCGAAGATCATCTGCTGCACGCCGGCGATCGGCGAAAGGATCAAGTCGGCGCATGATCTGACACAGTTCACGTTGCTCGACACCGTCAAGTCGAAGCGTCTGTGGCCGGACATATTGCGCCACCTTGGCGTGGAACTGACGGATGGCGACCGCAGCATCAGCTTCGACGACGCCGCGACCATGCGCCGGGCGACCTTGCAAGGCATAGGTGTGGGCTTGGTTTCCGTCATCGATGCCGAGGAAGATTTCCGGGCGGGCACGCTGGTCGCGCCGATCGGCCGCGACGCCATTGCCGATATGAAGCCGGAGGAAGTCCCGGGCTTCTATCTTGTCGTCCCGCGCGGACATCTGCGCGTGAAGGCGGTCGCGGCACTTCACCGATGGCTGGCTCAGCAGGATTGGCGCGGCGACCTCACGATTTCCTCGTTACCGAAACCGGCCCCGCTTTCCGACTAGAAGCGGCTTCGAGACCGAGGCCTGAAAGACGCCTTTCGGGCCTCCAACAACAAGAAACCAAACAACCTCAACAGTGGAGACGGAACATGAAAATGATGAAATGGGGGGCTTCGGCCCTGGCGCTTGGCCTCGTGCATTTTGCGGCGCCGGCGGAAGCCGCCGGCGGCAAGACGCTCGAAACCGTCAAGGCACGCGGCATGCTGAACTGCACCGGCCATGACGGCTCCTATCTCGGCTTCGCCGAGGTGGACGACAAGGGCAACTGGAAGGGCATGGACATCGACCTCTGCAAGGCGGTGGCCGCGGCCGTGTTCGGCGACCCTGCGAAGCTGAAAGTAGTTCCTATCAGCTGGGCCCAGCGCTGGCCGGCCCTGCAGTCCGGCGATGTCGACATCATCGTCAAGGCCTCGGGCGGCACGCTCAGCCGCGACACCGAACTTGGGCTGCAGTTCTCCATGTCCTACTATCTCGGGACCACCAAGGTGATGGCGCACAAGGAGCTGAACCTCAAGTCGCTCAAGGATGCCGCCGGCGGCACGATCTGCATTCCCGCCGGCACCTCGCAGGAACAGCAGGTCGCTGCCTATACTGCCAAGCTAGGCATCAAGCTCGAACCGGTGCTCATCGAGAAGACCGAGGAGCTCGAGCAGGCCTATTTCTCGGGACGCTGCGATCTTTATGCGCAGTGGGGTCCGACACTGGCCATTGCGCGCATCGCCAAGAGCAAGGTCGACGACCATGTCATCCTGCCCGACGTGCTCGCCGTCGAGCCTGAAGTCATGATCATGCGGCAAGGCGACGACAACTGGGTCGACATCGCCAACTGGACGCTGAGCACGCTGATCTTTGCCGAGCAGGAAGGCATCACCTCGAAGAACGTCGACGAGATAAAGGCCAAGCCGACTTCACCGCAGGTCGCCAAATTCCTCGGCGTCACGCCAGGCATGGGCAAGGGTCTCGGGCTCTCCGACGACTGGGCCTACAAGGTGATCAAGAACGTCGGCAACTACGGCGAAATCTTCGATCGCGATCTCGGCAAGGACTCGCCCTACAAGATGGATCGCGAACTGACCAATTTGTGGAACAATGGCGGTGTCCTGTTCCCGCTGGTTGTTGATTGATCCGTTCTGAACGCATCCCGCTCCAGGTCCCGCCCGGCTCCCGCCGGGCGGGACCGCGCGGCAATTCGGGAAGGATTTCTGAATGGTCAGCCTGCTGAGAAATCAAAAAGTCCGCAACGCACTGTTGCAGATCCTGTATGTCGGCTCGATCGCCGCGATGGTGCTTGCCGGCATTGTGATCGCCAGACAGAACCTGGCGGCGCAGGGGATCACCTCCGGATTCGACTTCCTGTTCAAGTCGACGGGCTGGGACCTGAACTTCTCGCTGCTGCCCGCCACGGCCAACGACCCTTATTGGTGGTACTTCCTCATCGGGATCATCAATACGCTGTTTCTGGGAACCGTCGGCCTGACGCTGGCGACGATCGTCGGAACGATCGTCGGCCTGGCGCGGACATCCTCGAACGAATTGGCCCGGCTGCTCGGCCGCACCTATGTGGACATCTTCCGAAACATCCCGCTGATCCTCCAGGTTTTTTTCTGGTATGCCGTCATCACCCATCTGCCGACGCCGCGCGCCGCGCATGAGGGATGGGGCTTTCTCCTCACCAGCCGGGGGCTTTACATCCCGTTCCCCAATGTCAGCAGCGCCGCGCTCGCTGCGGCGACATTGGCTGTGATTGCCGCCATCGCGCTGCCGATCTGGCTGGGCAGGACATCGCGCCTCAGCCTGCCGGTCGGCCAGCGTGGCGGCATTCAGCTTGCCGGCACGGCGGCGGCACTTGCCTGCGCGGCCATCATTCTGGTGGCCGGCCGCCTGGCCGACTCGCCGCTACTCGATTTTCCGGCGCTGCAAGGTCTCAATCTGCGAGGCGGCCTGCGCATTCCGCCGGAGTTTGCGACACTGGCCATCGCGATCGCCATCTATGGCGGCTCCTACATCGCCGAGATCGTGCGCGGCGGGTTCAAGGCTGTCGGCAAGGGCCAGGTCGAGGCGGCTCTTTCCCTGGGCCTCGGCCCGTGGCGGGTCTTCATGCTGGTGCGGCTGCCGCTGGCACTACGCGCCATGCTGCCAATCCTCGCCAACCAGTATGTCTGGCTGATGAAGGCGACCACAATGGGCATCGCGGTGGGCTTCACCGATTTCTTCATGATCGTGGCGCTGACGATCAACCATTCCGGCCAGACAATCGAAGCAATCGGCATCCTGATGGCTGGCTTCCTCGTCATCAACCTCAGCCTCGCCGCCATCTTCAACCGCATCAACAAAGCAATCGCCCTCAAGGGCAACCAGTTGAGGGCGTGAGGGATGGAAATGGTCGTTGTCGCCCCTCCTGCCATTGGCAAGATCGAGGATCTGAGGCGGCGCTTCTTTGCGACGCCCCTGCAGGCATTGCTGTCGCTGGCTTCCCTGGCGGTCATGGTCTTCCTGGCCTGGAAGCTCCTGAATTGGGCGGTTTTCTCGGCTGTCTTCACGACGAGCGGCGGACCCGAAGCCTGCCAGGCGGCGGCGGGAGCCTGCTGGTCGGTCATTGCCGCGCGATGGCGCATCATCCTGTTCGGCCTCTATCCCTATGACGAGCAGTGGCGGTCGGCCCTGGCTTGCCTGATCGTCGTGGTCATGACGGTGCTAAGTTGCGTTCCAGCCTTCTGGACGGGTCGCCGCATCGCACTCGTATGGGGAGCCGGAACGGCGCTTTTCTACGTGCTGATGAAGGGCGGCGTGCTTGGTCTGCCCTATGTCGGCGAGGAGGCCTGGGGCGGACTGGCGCTGACCCTGTTCATCTTCGTGACCACCTGCCTGATCGGCTTCCCGCTGGCGATCTGCCTGGCGCTGCTGCGCCGCTCCGGCCTGCCATGGATTTCCCGTACCACCGGCCTCATCATCGACGGGGTGCGTTCATTGCCTCTGATCTCGATCCTGTTCACCTTCGCCATCGTGCTGCCGTTCGCACTGCCGCAATGGCTGGTGGGCGACAAGCTGTACCGGGTGATCCTGGGCTCGGCCCTGTTTTTTTCCGCCTATCAGGCGGAGATCGTCAGGGGTGGGATGCAGGGCGTTCCCAGTGGGCAAGAAGAGGCAGCCATGGCGCTTGGCATGCGCTATTGGCAGCGCGTCGGCCGCATTCTTCTACCGCAGGCCATGCGCAATGCGCTGCCGGCGACGATCAACCAGTTCGTGATCTCGTTCAAGGAAACTTCGCTGGTGATCATCGTCGGCTTCTTCGAGATCCTGGCCTCCGGCAATGCCGCCTACGGCACCGGCGAGTGGCGCTTCGCCTATGTCGAGGTCTATGCCTTCATCGCCTTCATCTACTTCATCTTCGTGTTCAGCCTGTCCCGCTATGGCGCTTTTCTCGAGCGCCGTATGTCGGTCGGCGAACGATAGGGGGCGTTTACGTGATTTCAGGAAACTCGCCCCGATCCAGCGGCCCCGCGGTGCTGATCGAAAATCTCGACAAATATTACGGGACATTCCAGGCGCTGCGAAAGGTGAGCTTGTCCGTGGATCGCGGCGAGAGGATCGTCGTCTGCGGCCCGTCCGGCTCCGGCAAGTCCACCATGATCCGCTGCATCAACCGTCTGGAGCAGCACAATGGCGGCCGGATCACCGTGCTCGGCACCGAGCTCAACGACGATGTCGGCAACATCGACGGGATCAGGCGGGAAGTCGGCATGGTGTTCCAGCACTTCAACCTGTTTCCACACATGACGGTGCTGGAGAACTGCATGCTCGCGCCCATGATCGTGCGCAAGGTGCCGCGCGCGGATGCCGAGGCGACCGCCCGGCGCTATCTGGAGAAGGTACGCATTCCCGAACAGGCGATGAAGTATCCCGGTCAGTTGTCCGGCGGCCAGCAACAGCGGGTCGCGATAGCGCGTGCCCTTTGCATGCAGCCCGAGATCATGCTGTTCGATGAGCCGACCTCTGCGCTCGACCCGGAAATGATCGCGGAAGTGCTCGACGTCATAGTCACGCTCGCCTCCGAAGGCATGACAATGATCTGCGTCACGCATGAGATGGGTTTTGCGCGCCGGGTTGCCGACCGGGTAATTTTCATGGATGGAGGCGAGATCGTCGAACAGGCGCCTCCCGATGAATTCTTCACCTCCTCCCGCAACGAGCGCACGCGGCAGTTCCTGTCGCAGGTGCTTGGTCACTGATCGATGCAACGATCCCGCGTCAGGCCGCAGCCATGTCCGTGACTGATCCCGTCACCGCCTTGCGCAAGATGCTCGGACCGAAAGGATGGCTTTCGGGCAGCGATGCCAGGCCCTATCAGCGCGATTGGCTCGATCGCCACGGCGTCGCGGCTCTGGGCGTGGCCAGGCCTGCGGACACCTCCGAAGTGGCCAGTGTCGTAAAGACATGCCACGCGGCCGGTCTGGCGGTCGTGCCGCAAGCCGGCAACACCGGGCTTTGCGGCGGCGCCGTCGCCGATCGGCCGGATGCGGTGATCGTTTCGCTTTCGCGCATGACGGCGATCGGCAAACCGGACTTGGACAGCGGCTCGATCCTCGTCGAGGGGGGAGCCGTGCTTGCCGCGCTGCACGAGGCGCTGGAACCGCACGGCCTGATGTTTCCGATGCATCTCGGCGCGGAAGGCAGCGCCAGGATCGGCGGCCTGGTCGGCACCAATGCCGGCGGCAGCCAGGCATTCCGGTATGGCATGATGCAAGACCTCGTGCTTGGCCTGGAGGTCGTGACCCCTGACGGGGCGATATGGAACGGGCTGCGCGCGGTGCAGAAGGACAATGCCGGCTATCAGTTGCGCAAGCTCTATTGCGGCGCGGAAGGAACGCTTGGCATCGTGACGCGCGCGATCCTGCGGCTCTACCCGATGCCGCGGCGGCAGGCGAGCGCGCTTGTCGTCATGCCCGATTTCGCCGCGGCGGTTTCGTTTGGCACCTTTCTGCGGGGCGAGGTGGGGGAATTCCTGACCGGGCTCGAGTTCTTCTCCGACATCGGGCTGGGACTGGCCCTCAAACACCTGCCCGACCTCGCCTACCAGTTGGAGGCACGCGGCGAGGTCTATGTGCTGGTCGAACTGGCATCGGGCGCCCCCCGCGTTCCGCTCGACGAGATACTGGCTTCGGCGCTGGAGTGGGGCATGGAGCAAGGCCTGGTGCTGGACGGAGCATTGGCGGCGACGGGCGCGCATCGCGCACAATTCTGGCGGCTGCGAGAGGAGCAGCCGGAAGGACAGAGGCTGGAAGGAGAGCAGCTGAAGCACGACATCTCGGTGCCTCCGGGCGCTATCGCCCGTTTCGTCGAGGCCGGCGCAGAGATCTGCGACGACATTCTTCCCGGCGTGCGGATAAACCCGTTCGGGCATCTCGGCGACGGCAACATCCACTACAATCTGTCGCCGCCGGAAGGCCGCGCCGATTTTGACGGCAAGGCCGAGCGGTTCGCCGAGGCGCTATCGTCGCTCGCCACGCAAATGGGCGGCAGTTTCGCGGCCGAGCATGGACTTGGCCGCGCAAAGGTCGCCATGGCCGACCGAAACCGCAGTCCATTGGAACGCGAACTCATGGCGCGGCTCAAGGATGCATTCGATCCACGGGACACGATGAATCCGGGCGTGCTGGTGCGCGCTGCTCGGCAAAGAAAAACTTTCGAATAGACGGCATTTCTTGATTTCGCCCCGAACCGCCTGCGTGCACCTATGAACCGAAGGCAGGCTCGATCGACCTGCCGCCAAAGTGAGGATGTCGAAGCATGATCCGCAATGGCGGCCGCCTTCTCGTCGAGTGCCTGATCGGGCTTGGCGCGACCAGGAGCTTCGGCGTGCCCGGAGAAAGTTATCTGGCCGTCCTGGACGCGCTGCACGACACGCAGGGAAAGCTGGACTACACGCTTTGCCGCAATGAAGGCGGCGCGGCGTTCATGGCCTCGGCCTACGGCAAGTTGACCGGCTCGCCAGGCATCTGTTTCGTGACGCGCGGCCCAGGCGCCACCAACGCCAGCATCGGCGTTCACACGGCCATGCAGGACAGTTCGCCGATGATCCTGTTCGTCGGCCAGGTCGGCACCGACATGAAGGGCCGCGAAGCGTTTCAGGAAATCGACTACCGGTCGGTGTTCGGCACGGTCGCCAAATGGGCGGTCGAGATCGACGATGTCGCGCGCCTGCCCGAGATTGTGGCGCGGGCATGGACGACCGCATTGACCGGACGACCTGGTCCCGTTGTGGTCGCGCTGCCCGAGGACATGCTGACCACCATGACCGAAGCGGCTCCGCTCAGCGCACCGGCGGCCATTTTCGAGCCGGCGCCGGCGCCGGAAGCGATCGCTTCGGCCTTCAAGCTGCTGGCCACAGCCGAGAGGCCGGTCCTGCTCATGGGCGGCGCCAACTGGACCGTGGGCGGACGCGCGGCGCTACAGGCTTTCGCAGAGGCTTCCGACATCCCTGTCGTGGCGGCCTTTCGCTATCAGGACCAGTTCGACAACCATTCGCCGGTCTTTGTCGGCGAGGCCGGCGTCGGCATGGTGGCGCATGTCAAAGCCCTGCTCCGCGAGGCCGACGTGATCCTGGCCGTCAATGTGCGTTTTGGCGAGATGACCACGGATGGCTATACGCTGCTGTCCGTGCCGGTGCCGCGCCAGAAACTGATCCATGTCCATGGCTCCGATCGCGAGATCGGCAAGATCTATGTGCCGGCCATCGGTATCCATGCCGGGCCGAACGCTTTTGCCCGGGCGTTGACGCCCGTCAAAGGCGGCTGGGCGGACTGGCGCGCCGCGGCCCGCAAAGCCTATGAAGGGACATTCGGCGCGCCCGTCCAGCCCGGCCCGGTGGACATGGTGGAGGTCAGCGCCTGGCTGCGCGCAAACCTGCCTGCCGACGTCATTCTCACCAACGGCGCCGGCAATTTCACCGTCTGGCCGAACAAGTTCTTCAAGTTCGGGCCGGACGCACGGCTGCTCGCCCCGCAGTCTGGCGCCATGGGCTACGGCCTGCCGGCGGCAATTGCCGCCAAGGTTGCGTTTCCAGAACGCACGGTCGTCTGCTTTGCCGGCGACGGCGACTTCCAGATGAATTGCCAGGAACTCGGAACCGCCATGCAGGCTCGCGCGCAGCCGATCGTGCTGATCCTCAACAACGGCATCTACGGCACGATCCGCGCCCATCAGGAGCGCCACTATCCGGCGCGCGTTTCGGGCACGTCGCTCGAAAACCCTGATTTCGTGACACTGGCAAAGGCCTATGGCTTCCATGCCGAGCGGGTCGAGGCGACGCGCGATTTCGCGGCGGCGTTCGATCGGGCGCTCGGATCCGTGACGGGAGCGGTCCTCGACATCGCCATATCTCCCGAAGCGCTGACGCCCCGACAGACCCTTTCCCAGATGCGTGACGCCGCGCTCGCTTCCCAGAAGGCCAAGGCATGACCTCCAAAGACGACATCCGTCTCGGCGCGGACATCGGCGGCACGTTCACCGACGTCGCGCTCGACCTCAGGGGAACGATCTTCTCCACCAAGGTGTTGACCAATTATGCGGCGCCCGAGCAGGCGATCCTGGACGGCATTGCCGTCGTCACGCGCGATGCCGGTATCGCGCTTGCCGAGATCGGCATCATCATCCACGGCACGACGCTGGCGACGAATGCGCTCATCGAACGCCGTGGCGCCAAGACCGCACTGGTCACCACCGAAGGGTTCCGCGATGTCATCGAGATGCGGACCGAAAACCGTTTCGAGCAGTATGACCTCGACCTGCAGCTGCCGGCGCCGCTAATCCCGCGCGAGCACCGTTTCACGGTAAAGGGCCGGATCGGTGCGGAAGGCCAGGAGCTTCAACCGCTCGACGAAGCCGCCCTGGAAGGCATTGCCGACCGGATCGCGGCCGGCGGTTTCGGCTCCGTGGCGATCGGCTTCATCCATGCCTACACCAACCCTGATCATGAGCGCCGGGCACGCGCTATCCTGTCCCGCAAGCTTACCATCCCGATTTCGATCAGCGCCGAAGTCTCGCCGCAGATGCGCGAGTTCGAACGCTTCAACACGGTCTGCGCCAACGCCTATGTGCGGCCGCAGATGGCGGACTATCTCGCGCGTTTCCAGACTCGCTTGAAGGAGATGGGCGCCGAGTGCCCGGTCTTCATGATCCATTCGGGGGGCGGTCTGATCTCGGTGGAGACGGCCTCGGAATTTCCCGTGCGCCTCGTTGAGTCCGGCCCGGCCGGCGGCGCCATCTTCGCCGCCGACATCGCCAGGCGATTCGGCCTGGAAAAGGTCGTCTCCTATGACATGGGCGGCACCACTGCAAAGATCTGCCTGATCGAGGATTATGCGCCGCGCACCGCCAGAACCTTCGAAGTGGCGCGTACCTATCGCTTCTGCAAAGGTTCCGGCATGCCGATCTCCATTCCCGTGATCGAGATGATCGAGATCGGCGCCGGCGGCGGCTCGATCGCCTGGGTCGACGCCATGGGCCGCATCCAGACCGGTCCCGAAAGTGCCGGATCGGAACCTGGCCCGGCCTGCTACGGCCGCGGCGGCAGGCGCCCGGCCATCACAGATGCCGACCTGGTGCTCGGCAAGCTCGATCCCGACAATTTCGCCGGCGGCGCCATCAGGCTGGACACGTCCGCATCCGAACAGGCGATCCTGCGCGACGTCGGCGAACGCCTGTCGCTCGATGCCATGGCGACGGCCTTCGGCATCTGCGAGGTGGTGGACGAGAACATGGCCAATGCCGCCCGCGTCCATGCTGTCGAAAACGGCAAAAACATTTCCGACAACGTGATGATCGCTTTCGGTGGCGCGGCCCCGCTTCACGCCGCAAGGCTTTGCGAGAAACTCGGCATCGACCAGTGCATCGTTCCCAAGGGCGCGGGCGTCGGATCGGCGATCGGCTTCCTCAAGGCTCCGTTCGGCTACGAAGCCCTGGCATCCCGGCTGACGCGGCTGTCGCAGTTCAAGCCGGCCGAGGCCAATGCTTTGCTCGACGACCTCAAAGTGTCAGCCGAAAGCTTCGTGCGGGCAGGGGCCAACGGTACGATCACATGCGAAATCACAGCCTTCATGCGCTACGCCGGCCAGGGCTGGGAAATCCCCGTGCCGCTGCCGGACGAGCCGTTCGGCAAGGATGCCGCAACCACGCTCGAGGATTTGTTCCAGGCGAATTACCAACGCTTCTTCGGCCGCGCCATCGAAGGACTTGGCGGCCTGGAGATCGAGATAGTCACCTGGTCCGTGAAGGCGACGGATGTCCGGCCTGCTGTCGCCAGGCACGAGCTGATCACCGGCAAGCGGACCACTCAGCCGGCAACAAGCCGCGCGGTGTTCGATCCGGCCAGCGGTGCGCCACGGACCTATGGCATCGTCGAACGGGAGGGGCTGTGCACCGGCGATCGGGTGGCGGGCCCGGTCATCATCGTCGAACGCGAGACATCCACCGTCGTCACCACGAGCTTCGACGCCGTCATCCAGAGCGACGGCGCGATCCTTCTGATCCGCAAAGGCAGCCAGGCATGAGCGACATCAGTGAAATCCGCATGCAGGTCATGTGGAACCGGTTGATCTCGGTGGTCGAGGAGCAGGCCCTCACCTTGCTGCGCACGGCTTTCTCGACATCGGTGCGCGAGTCAGGCGACCTGTCGGCGGGCGTGTTCGATCCCCGCGGCCAGATGCTGGCACAGGCGGTGACGGGAACGCCCGGCCATGTCAACACCATGGCCGAGGCGGTGCTGCATTTCATGAACGAAATCCCGCGCGAAACCATGTTCGAGGGCGACACCTACGTCACCAATGACCCCTGGTTGGGCACGGGCCACCTGCACGATATCACCATGGTGTCGCCGTCGTTCCTGAACGGCGAATTGGTTGCGTTCTTCGCCTGCACGGCGCATGTGGTCGATGTCGGTGGGCGCGGCTTCGGCGCTGACGGCAAGTCGGTCTACGAGGAAGGCATCCAGATCCCGATCATGAAGTTCGCGGAGAAGGGCAAGGTCAATCTCGATCTCGTCAGGATCCTGCGCGCCAACGTCCGCGAGCCGAACCAGGTCGTCGGCGATTTCTATTCGCTCGCCGCCTGCAACGAAGTCGGCCACCGACGCCTCGTCGACATGATGAAGGAGATCGGCCTGGCATCGCTGGACGGGCTTGGCGAGTTCATCTTCTCGCGCACCCGCGACGCCATGGTCGAACGCATCAAGGCGATGCCCAAAGGCAGCTGGTCGAACGCGCTGGTGACCGACGGCTACGACGAGCCGGTGAAACTCGCAGCGACGGTCACGGTTAGGGACGCCGGCGTCGAGGTCGATTTCACCGGTACCGACCCGATGAGCCGATGGGGCATCAACTGCCCGATCATCTACAGCAAGGCCTATGCCTGCTACGCGTTGAAATGCGTGGTGGCGCCCGATATTCCTAACAATGCCGCGTCGCTCGCCTTCTTCACCGTGTCGTCTCCGGTCAACATCCTGAACGCCGTGCGGCCGGCGCCGGTGGCGCTCAGGCACATCTTCGGCCACATGGTTCCCGATCTGGTGCTCGGCGCGATCGCCAAGGCGATGCCCGGCAAGATCCTTGCCGAGGGCGCCGGCGCACTGTGGAACATCCATATCTCGGTTCGGCCGGTCTCCGGCGGTTCGGGCCGCCGCGCCGAGGTGCTGATGTTCAATTCCGGCGGCATGGGCGCGCGCCCCGGTCTCGACGGATTGTCGGCGACGGCCTTCCCCTCCGGCGTCCATACGATGCCGATCGAGGCAACGGAGCACACCGGGCCGATCGTCATCTGGCGCAAGGAGCTGCGGCCCGATTCCGGCGGCGACGGCGAGTTCCGCGGCGGGCTCGGGCAGGTTATCGAAATCGAGGCGATCGAGGGCCATGAATTCGACTTCTCGGCCATGTTCGACCGCGTCAATCATCCCGCCCACGGGCGCAACGGCGGCGGGCCTGGAGTGGCCGGCGTGGTCAGGCTGGACGATGGCACGCAGATGCGACCCAAAGGCTGGCAGCATGTTCCGGCCGGCCGTCGGCTGATCCTCCAATTGCCGGGCGGAGGCGGCTATGGCGATCCGTCCAAGCGCAGCACCGAGGCGCGGGCGAACGACCGCTCCAAGGAATACATTTCGGAGAACGGCAAATGAGCTACATTGCCTCGCGCCTGTCTGCGGTGAAGCCGTCGGCGTCCATGGCTGCTTCGCAGGCAGCCAAGGCCCTGCGCGCCAAGGGCGTCGACGTGATCGATCTTGGCCTGGGCGAGCCGGATTTCCCGACACCGAGCCATATCATCGAAGCGGCGCATTTCGCCGCGAAGGCCGGCCAGACGCTATACACGGGTGCCGCCGGCACGGCCGAGGTGCGCGAAGCCGTGGCCGGCAAGTTCCGCCGCGAAAACGGACTGGACTACACGGCGGACTACGTCGTCGTGGCCAATGGCGCCAAGCAGATCATCTTCAACGCGCTGATGGCGACGCTGGAGTCTGGTGACGAAGCGATCCTGCCGGCGCCCTATTTCGTCTCCTATCCCGAGATGGTGAAGCTGCTCGGCGGCAGGCCTGTCCTCATCGAGTGCCCGGAAACTTCGGGCTTCCGGCTGACGCCGGAACTGCTCGAAAAAGCCATCACGCCAAGGACGAAATGGCTGTTCCTCAACATGCCCGGCAACCCCTCCGGCGCCATATATTCGCAATCGGACCTGCGGGCACTCGGAGCGGTTTTGGCAAGGCATCCCCAGGTGCTGGTGCTTTCCGACGAGATTTACGAGCACATCCTGTTCGACGGACGCGACTTCTTCTCCTTCGGCAAGGCTTGCCCGGAACTCAGGGACCGCACCCTGATCGTCAACGGCGTCTCCAAATCCTATGCGATGACCGGGTGGCGTGTCGGCTATGCCGCCGGGCCGGCGCCGCTCACCAGGGCGATGGCGATCATCCAGAGCCAGTCCTGCACGTCCGTCTGCTCGATCGCGCAAGCGGCGACGGTGGCCGCGCTCAACGGCCCCCAGGACGAGGTGGCACGCTTTCGGCAGGCGTTCGAGGCGCGCCGCGACCTTGTCGTCGACGGCATCAGGCGGATCAACGGTCTTACGCTTTCGCCACCGGAAGGCGCCTTCTATGCCTATATCGGCTGCGCCAGCCTGATCGGCCGCAGGACCCCAAAAGGCGTCGTGCTCGAGGACGACACGGCAGTGGCGAATTATCTCCTGAACGAAGGGCGCGTGGCCTCGGTGCCGGGCGCCGCCTATGGACTTTCCCCCTATTTCCGCATCTCGACCGCGACCGGCGAAGAGGTGCTGACCGAAGCGATCGCGCGCATCAACGCCGCCGTCGCGCAAGTGGAGTAAATCATGCCGCATTACGAACGCATCCTGATCACCGGCGCGGCCGGCCGCCTCGGTTCGGAACTGCGAAAGGGGCTGGTGCCGCTGGCAAAAACGATCCGCCTGGCCGGCCGCGAACCGTTCGGCGATCTTGCTCCACACGAGGAAGAAGCGGTCTTCGACCTCGCCGATATGGAGGCGACGATTGCCGCCACCAAGGATTGCGACGCGATCGTGCATTTCGGCGGCGCACCACTCGAATGCGAATGGCAAACCATCCTGGATTCCAGCATCCGCGGCTCCTATCACATCTACGAGGGCGCCCGGAAACACGGGGTGAAACGAGTCATCTATGCCTCCTCCGTGCATGCCGTCGGCTATCACGAGGTCGAGGCGCATATCGGCGTCGACGCGCCGGTGCGTCCCGACAGCCTCTATGGCGTGTCGAAGAACTTCGTCGAGAGCCTGAGCCGGCTTTACTGGGACAAGTTCGGCATCGAGACGGCGTGCCTGCGCATCTTTTCGTCCTTCCCCGAACCGGCGGACCGTCGCATGCTGTGGTCATACCTCTCCTTCGCCGATTGTGTGCGTCTGGTCGAGGCAGCTCTCACCGCGCCGCGCGTCGGCCATACGATCTCCTTCGGCCTTTCCGACAACAAGGTGAAAACGGTCGACAACAGCGGCGCCAACCATCTGGGGTTTTCTCCGCAGGATAGTGCCGAGCCGTTCCGCGCCGCGGTCGAGGCGAAAACGCAGGTTCCGGATCCCAAGGCGCCATCGGTGAAGTATCTGGGCGGGTGGTTCTGCGAGCTTGGCCATCCGGACGACAAACAGGCGTAGCTGCCAATCCGCTCGATGGCGCAGAGCGGAAGCCGAGATGCGGCAGGCGACGGATTCACGCGTGGTGGCGGAGATCGAGGAGGTTGTCGGCGGCGCCGGCTTCGATGTGCCACGCCGACCACGGTCATGGATCAGATCTGGCAGCGGTACCTGCAGACGATGCCGGACTTCCCCCAAGCGTTCATCCACCTTGGGCGTCGAAGACTTAGGCATTTACGTGCTGAGCGTCTTCTCGTCGCACATGTTTCACGCCGCCCACCAGATGGGCCCCCTGAAATATTGACGGTTGCCGGTCGTCATCGGTTTTGGGATTCTCATCTGATCTGGTAGTGGGATCCAAATCACAGGAGATGGCATGCCGAACGATGTAATCGTGCGCGACAGCAATGGCGCTCAATTGAATGACGGTGATTCCGTAACGCTGATCAAAGACCTCAAAGTCAAAGGCACTTCGGAGACGATCAAGCGCGGCACGTTGGTGAAGGCCATCCGCCTGAACGGCAATCCCGGCGAGATCGAATGCAACACCAAGCAAGTGAAAGGCCTGGTGCTCAAGACCGAGTTCGTGAAGAAGGCGTGAGCCTCAAGGCGGCAAGCGATCTCGATGGCTCCTTCGGGATTTTGGAGAGCCTGCCGTCGCCAAGGGGGCTGCGGAGCCGTTGAGCGTCCGGCACGCGATCGTTGCGCTGCGAATTGATAACTTCGCCGACCAGGCACAATCAAAAAAATCGCCAAGTCCCAAGCTGGAACCTCCGGCCTCATTGCGCGTTTCACGGCGTCCCGTTCGCGGACCCGCCCGGATATCTCTCCAAGCGCGCGAAAAACCAGGAGCCCGCTTCATGCACGACAAGCTGTTTCATTCACCGGTCGCACTGTCGGTCGGCCTCGGCTTCAAGCGCGAGATTGCCTCGCTGGCCGAAATGCACGATTTCCTCACCAATTGGACGACCTCCCGCCGCGGCCCGCTTTACCGAAACGCGGTGGAGACATGTGATCTGGCCGTTCCAGGTTATGTGAGCGTCGAGCAGGCGCGCCGGGCGTTGCTCGAATTCGCGCAAGCCGCCGGCATCCTGTGGCCGGACCTCGAGCCGGTGGCGGGCGTGCACGCCGTTGCGCGTGGCTATGGCGGCTACGCCGCCTGAAGATTGATGTTCTCCGTGGCGGCTAAAGCCACACCACCATAGAAAGCCCGGCTGGCCCTCAGCCGGGCTTTCGCGTTTCCGGCAGCTCGCAAGGAAATCGCAATCCTGTAGCCGTGTGTCTTGGGCGACAATCCCTGCGTGGAGTGTCGGGAAGAGCCCGCGCAAAAATCTTTATGAAATACCTATTTC
>NZ_RZTT01000370.1 GCF_003996995.1 Mesorhizobium sp. M7A.T.Ca.US.000.02.2.1
CGACATAGGAGGTGTCGATGGCGCCAGAGACGGTGAAAGCCGCGCCGGCAAGCGCTGCTTCCGGATCGCCGCGTTCGACGAAGCCGGAGGTCAGCAAGTTTGCCGCCCTGTTTTCATGAATGAGCTTGGCACCGCCGGCGCGCGCTTCGCAGGATTGGAGAACATGCGGCAATTCGGTCCAGCGGATCGGAAAATCCGAGAGGTCGAGATCGAGCATCGCCTCACGCTCGCCGGCAACCAGCGCCACCGCCTCACCGCGGAGGCGAGCAAACCCCTCAGCCAGCGCCGGCTGGTCGGCGAACGGGCCGATGACGCCGAAACAGTTTTTTCCCGGAATGTCGGCTGCGGTGAAGACACCGGCAACGCCGGGATGTGCCTTCTCCCAGCCGTCGAGGTCGCCGAAGGCGAAGCTGGCATGATAATGCGGCGAGCGGACCACCAGCACGGCCAGCGCATCGGCGGGGAAGGAATCGCCGCCGAATTTCTCAGCCCCGGTGACCTTCGGCATGCCGTCGAGCCGGATAGGCGAGGAGCCGATCGCATGGCCTGATCGAGGCAAGCGGAAATCCAGGCTTGCTGCCTGCAGCGAGGCATCCATCACCGCGGCAATGATCTTCCGGTAGCCGGTGCAGCGGCACAGAACTCCGCCGAGCGCGTCCTGCACCTCGACCTCGGTCGGGTTGGGCTGCTTGTCCAGTAGCGCGGTTGCCGCGACCAGCAGCGCCGGCGTGCAGATGCCGCACTGCGCAGCGCCATGGGCGAGGAAAGAGGCCTGCAACACCGACAATCGGCCATTGGCAAGCCCTTCCACGGTCGTCACCGATGCGCCGGCGGCGGAAGCCGCCGACATCAGGCAGGCGCAGACCGGATCGCCGTCGACCAGCACCGTACAGGCGCCGCAGTCGCCGGCGTCGCAGCCGACCTTGGTGCCGGTCAACAGCAATTCATCGCGCAACACCAGGGACAGGCGGCGCAGCGGCGGCACATTGACCGAGACGGAGGCGCCGTTGACCTCGAAGGCGATATCGGCGCGCGCAGCGCCGAAGCCTGGCTGGGCACTGCCCGGATCGGGCAGGGCTTCACGCGCGTCAGGCCAATTTTGGCTCATGCCGCCACCTCTTCGCCAGTCGTACGCCCCATAGCCGCAAGCACCGCGCGGGCAACAATCTCGCGCACCGCATCGAGCCGGTATTCGGCGCTGCCGCGCACATCGGCGATCGGCGACAGTTCTGCCATCGGCGCGGCCAGAACCGCGTCGGCGAGTCCGCCGTCCACCGGCAGACCGTGCAGCGCGGCTTCGACGCCGGCCAGCCGCTTGGCCACCAACGAACAGGAGCCGGCGGCGACCGCCGCTTGCCGGACAAGGCCATCCTGGACGACCAGACGCGCCGCCACCATGGCGATGGAAATGACGAGATAACGGCGCGCGCCGAGCTTGACGAAGGTCGACGTGCCGCTGGGCTTCGGCACGCGGATGGCCGTGACCATCTCACCGGGCAGCAGAGCGGTTCGGCGGTTGCCGAGAATGAAGTCCTGCAACGGCAGATGCCGCGTCGCGGCCACCGAGCGCAGTTCGACCTCGGCATCGAGGATGAGCAGGCCCGGCACCCCGTCGGCGGCCGGCGAGGCGTTGCAGAGATTGCCGGCGACCGAGGCGACGTTCTGGATTTGCACCGAGCCGACCTCTCGCGCCGCCTGTTTCAGCGCATCGAAGGCCGGAGGCAAGGGATGGCGGACGATGTCGGTCCAGGTCGTGCGCGCGCCGATGACGAAATGGTCGTGCGTCTCGGCAATGCCGCGCAGCGCCGCCAGGCCGTTAATGTCGAGAACATTGTCGCGGAAGGGTTTGCTGCCCTGTGCCGGATAGAAATCGGTGCCGCCGGCAAGGATGCGCCAGGCGCCCTCGCCAAGCAAAGCGAGCGCTTCGTCGACCGAGGTGGGTTTCGCGTAACGGATCACGCTTTGCCTTCCAGAAAGGAACTTTCCGAATCCGGTATTTCCGGCGTTCGAGCCGAGAAACTCATTCGTATGCAAATGATATCAAGCCCGCAGGATTTGTCAAAGCCCGAGTTTGCGGCGGCCCGGCCGGCACGCATTTGTTATGTCGCGAGAGGTTGACGCCGCCGGCCATCTGGTCAAGTTTCTGCGTCCGGTCGCGTCAGCGGCATTTTCCACTGGAGCCTGCATACGGAAGAGGAAAGCCCATGGCCGACGAGGCGCTTGTTGTCATCGACCTGCAGAACGACTTTTGTCCCGGCGGCGCGCTGGCGGTTGCCGGCGGCGATGAGATCGTGCCGCTGGTCAACGACCTGATCCGGCGAACCGACCATGTCGTGCTGACGCAGGACTGGCATCCCGCCGGTCATTCCAGCTTTGCCTCCAGCCATCCGGGCGCGCAGCCTTTCACGATGATCGAAATGCCCTATGGTCAGCAGACGCTGTGGCCGGACCACTGCATCCAGGGCAGCCTGGGCTCGGATTTCCATTCCGGCCTCGCCTGGACCAAGGCCGAGCTCGTCATTCGCAAGGGATTTCGGCCTGATATCGACAGCTACTCGGCTTTCTTCGAGAACGACCGCACGACCCAGACCGGCCTTGCCGGCTACCTCCGGGAGCGCGCCATCGACACGCTGACCCTGGTCGGGCTGGCGACCGATTTCTGCGTCGGCTTTTCGGCGCTGGACGCCGTCAGCCAGGGCTTCAAAACCACAGTGCGGCTCGATGCCTGCCGCGGCATCGATCTCAACGGTTCGCTCGATACAATGCTGCAGCGCATGCGCGACGCCGGCGTGACGCTCGAAGACCCTTTGTCGGATTGAACGGCCGTTGGGCAAGCACCCCCTCACCCGGATTGCCAGCCGAATTGCGAAGGGCAATTCGGGGCAATCCGACCTCTCCCCGAGGGGAGAGGAGAAGGCGAGCGTCGGCGCCGAGTCTCTTCTCCCCTCGGGGAGAAGGTGGCCGCGCAGCGGCCGGATGAGGGGGCCTTTTTTATATTTGATCCCCCTGTTGGCTGCATGCGCTGCGATAATTGCCGCCGTGCTGTTCCCGGCACAGGCTTTCGCGGCGGAGGAACACGGCCTGCCCGGCGCTTCGATGCCGCTGTGGTGGGCGCTGCCCTTTGCCGGGCTGCTGTTGTCGATCGCCACCGGTCCGCTGCTGTTTCCTCATGTCTGGGAACATCACTACGGCAAGATATCGGCCCTTTGGGCCGCACTGGTGATCGTGCCGCTGGCGGCTGCCTTCGGTGGTCCCACAGCGACCGAAGCGGTGCTGCATGCGTTGCTCACGGAATACATGTCGTTCATCATCCTGCTGTTTGCGCTGTTCACCATTTCGGGCGGCATTCTCCTTGCCGGCAACATTCACGGCACGCCGCTGGTCAATGCCGGCCTGCTGCTGGTCGGCGCGCTGCTGGCCTCGGTGATCGGCACGACCGGTGCCTCGATGATCCTGATCCGGCCGATCATCCGCGCCAACGATAACAGGCCGTTCAACGCCCATGTCGTCATCTTCTTCATCTTCCTGGTGTCCAACATCGGCGGCTCACTGACGCCGCTTGGCGATCCGCCGCTGTTCGTCGGCTTCCTCAGAGGCGTCGCTTTCTTCTGGACGACCGCCAATCTCTGGCGCGAGACCCTGTTCGTCGGCGGTGCCGTGCTGGCCGTCTTCCTGGGCATCGACATCATCCTGCATCGGCGCGAGGCTGGCGCGCCGAAGATCAAGGATCCGACACCGGACACGACGGTGCGTCTGCGCGGCCTGGCCAACCTTCCGCTGCTGGCAGGTGTGATCGGCGCCATCCTGCTGTCGGCGGCCTGGAAGCCGGGCGTCAGCTTTTCCGTATTCGGCGTCAGTCTCGAACTGCAGAACCTGGTGCGCGATGCCATCATCCTGGCGCTCGCCCTGCTGTCGCTTCCGCTCTCCTACAAGAGCCACCGCGAGGCGAACGGCTTCAATTGGGGTCCGATATCGGAGGTGGCCAAATTGTTTGCCGGCATCTTCGTCTGCATCGTGCCGGTCATCGCCATCCTCAGGGCGAGCCATGAGGGGGCACTGGCGCCGGTGGTGTCGCTTGTCAGTTCACCCTCGGGTGCGCCCAACGATCTCGCCTATTTCTGGCTGACAGGGGCGCTGTCATCCTTCCTCGACAATGCGCCGACCTATCTGGTGTTTTTCGAGCTTGCCGGCGGCGACCCAAGGCACCTGATGACGGAGTTCGCTTCGACGCTTGCCGCGATCTCGGCCGGCGCGGTGTTCATGGGCGCCAACACCTATATCGGCAATGCGCCGAACTTCATGGTCTACGCCATCGCCCGCCATCGCGGCGTGAAGATGCCGGGCTTCTTCGGCTACATGCTGTGGTCTGGGCTGGTGCTGATCCCGATATTTTTGGTCGCGGGCTTTCTGTTCTTCGGCTGATCACCCGACGCCGACATAGCGGCGGACCGCCGACGGGTCGGCGCGCAACTCCTCGACGTCGACCGTCTCGCGGTTGCGGCCGTTTTCGATGAAGGCAACGTGGTCGGCGACCGAAAGCACTGCATCGACACGCTGCTCGACCAGGATGGTCGAGACGCCCATGTCGCGCAGCTTCGACACCGTCTCGCGGATCTTGGCGATCATCGACGGCATCAGCCCTTCGGTCGGCTCGTCGAGCAGCAGCACCTGCGGTTCGAGACAGAGCGCGCGCGCCATGGCCAGCATCTGCTGTTCGCCGCCGGACAATGTGCCGGAACGCTGCCGCAGCCGCTGGCGCAGCAATGGAAAGAGGTCGAGCACGTTCTCACGCGTCGCCTTGCCCTTGCCGCGCGCCATCAGGCCGATCTCGATGTTTTCGGCCACCGTCATTTCGGCGAACAGCCGCCTTCCCTGCGGCACATAGGCGACGCCGGCCTTGGGCACTTCATGCGCCGGCAGACCAGTCAACTCTTGGCCAGCCAGTTTGATCGAGCCGGCGCTTGAGGGAACCAGTCCCATGATGGCTTTCAGCGTCGTCGTCTTGCCGGCGCCATTGCGGCCGAACAGGCACAGCACCTCGCCCTTGTTCAGCACCAGGTCGAGGCCATAGAGCACCTGGACCTCGCCATAGTAGCAGTCCAGTCCAGAGATGGTCAGCGCCTCGGACTTTGCCTCGGTCATGGGGCGGTCCCCAGATAGGCTTCCTGCACCGCCGCGTTCTCGCGGATCGCTTCGGGGGTGCCTTCGGCCAGGATCTTGCCGGCATTGAAGACGGTGATGCGGTCGGCGAGTTGCATGACGACAGGCATGTTGTGCTCGATCAGAAGCACGGTGGCGTTCTTAGCGATCTCGCGCACCAGGGTGATGAAATTGTCGATCTCGCTGTCGGCCAGCCCTTGCGTCGGTTCGTCGAGAATCAGCAGGCGCGGCTTCAGCGCCAGGCCCATCGCCACTTCCAGCAGGCGCTGGTGGCCGTAGGACAACTGCCCGGCCGGCATATGGGCGCGGTCGGCCAGGCCGGTGCGTTCCAGTGCGGTCATGACAGCGGCCTGTATCGCGCTCTTGGAATGGCTGCCATGCCGCTGCGTCAGTTGCGCGGGCAGCGCGACGTTGGCGTAAACGGACAGGTTGGCATAGACGCTGGTGAGCTGGAAGGTGTAGGCGATGCCCCTGCGCACCCTGACATAGGCAGGCAGATTGGTGATGTCGGCGCCGTCGAAGACGATCATGCCGGCAGACGGCTGGATGCGGCCGCTGACCAGGCTGACGAAGGTGGTCTTCCCCGCCCCGTTGGGGCCGATCACGGCGCGGATCTCGCCCGGCATCAGCGCGAAATCGACATTGTCGACGGCGCGCAGACCACCGAAATTGCGCGACAGGCCCTTGGTGGTCAAAAGCGGCATCATGGCAGCCACCCGAGCCAGCGCTGGCGGATGCTGCCCAGAATGCCTTTCGGGAAAAACAGCACCAGCAGGATCAGCGCAATGCCGACGATCAGCAGATAGGCGGAGGTGTAGCCGCTGGTGATATCAATGACATAGTACATGAAC
>NZ_RZTT01000371.1 GCF_003996995.1 Mesorhizobium sp. M7A.T.Ca.US.000.02.2.1
GCCCCTTACGGCGTGGATTGATCCGACCCGAAACGTTCCTTGATGTCAGGCATGACGAGATCCAGCGCATCCGTGGAAATGCCGCCGGAATAGCCGTCCGGCAGTTGCTTGATCAGTTCGGGATCGTCGAGCCCTTGCGAAAAGTCGCCGCCGGAATAAGGGCCGAGCAGATAGACTCTTGTATCGACTCCTTGCATGCGATCGAGAAACCGGTTCGGCCACCCCCACATCCATTTCGCGATGTTGACGGGGATGAGCAAGGTGCCTTTGCGGCAGGCATCCGGAACGTAGCCGGTCCAGCCAATTGCGGCATAGTGCAGGATGCATTGCGTCAGCGATGCGCGGCTTAGCGTATGCATGTCCGGCAGCGCAGCCTTGACCGCGGCAATCGGCTTGTCGCCGCCATAGACCGAGAGATAATTGCGCTCGGCTGGTGCCAGCGTGGCAAGCCATGCGGCCAGCTTTTCGCCTTCGCCCGGATCGTTGCTCTTGACGTTGATGTTGAAGCGGCGGGCCGGGAAGTGCGCCAGAACCTCATCCAGGGATGGCATGATGCCGATACCCTTGCCGCGAAAAGGAAAGGTCTTGCCGCCATCCGCGGTGTAGCCATAGCCGACATCGAGGGTCTTCAACTCGGCCATGGAATGGCTGCGCGTTTCTCCCTTGCCTTCCGTGCGGCAATCCAGCGTCCAGTCATGGAAGACGGCGAACTTGCCGTCCGTCGTCGGGTGAACATCCAGTTCGAGCGCGTCCGCGCCCAGCGCGAAGGCGGCCTCC
Source organism: Mesorhizobium sp. M7A.T.Ca.US.000.02.2.1 (assembly GCF_003996995.1). GTDB lineage: Bacteria > Pseudomonadota > Alphaproteobacteria > Rhizobiales > Rhizobiaceae > Mesorhizobium. Next base: position 778 of record NZ_RZTT01000371.1, read on the forward strand.
ATCGAGGGGATCGTGTTTTCGAGGTAGCCATGGCGCGGCGGCAACATGCGACTGGCCGTACAAGTCTGTCCTGTCATGCCTGCGCGCAAATAGTCCTGGGCAAGGCCGCGATGGGCAAGCACCTCCGGACTGCCGGCGGGGCGGCTTGACAACAGGGAGGTGTTGTTGAGCCAGATGCCCGCCGCAGCGACAACAATGACACCGAAGAAGATCGTCCGTCTGCGCATCAGGCGATTTCCGATTCGTCCGTCCTGCGCGGCATCCTGCTTCGCGATCGGACTTTTTGACGGCACCGGCGTGGCGATGTCGAGATCATGCCCGACATCGCCTGGTCCGCGGCAATGAAATCGAAGAGCGTGTCGCCTTACGCCTTGTAGACCACCTGGCGCACGTCGATGTAGCTGGCGCGGAATCCGGCCTCGCAATAGTGCAGGTAGAACTCCCAGAGCTTCTTGAAGCGGTCGTCGAAGCCGAGCGGGACGATCTTCTCCCACGAGGCCCAGAACCGGTGGCGCCATTCGGCGAGCGTACGCGCGTAGTCGTCCGGAAACACGCGTTCGCGCAGATGGGCGAGGCCATGATCCTTGCCGAGTGCTTTCAGGATCGACGGCGTCGGCAGCATGCCGCCCGGGAAGACGTAGCGCTGGATGAAATCCGGCCTGGCGCGATAGGTGTCGTAGGCGGCTTCGTTGATGGTGATGATCTGCAGGCCCGCGGTGCCGCCGGGCCTCAGGCAGGCCTTCATCTTGCCGAAAAACACCGGCCAGTATTTCTCGCCGACCGCCTCGAACATCTCGATCGAGGCAATGCGGTCATAGGTGCCGGTTTCGTCGCGATAATCCTGCAGCTTGATGTCGACCTTGTCGGCAAGCCCGGCCTTTGCGATGCGCGCCGTGGCAAAATCGTGCTGCTCGCGGCTGATCGTCAGCCCGGTCACGCGGCAGCCGATCTCGCGCGCCGCGAATTCGGCGAAGCCACCCCAACCGCAACCGATTTCCAGCACATGGTCCTTCGGACCGATCCCTGTATCCTTCGCCAGAGCGCGATATTTGGCGGCCTGGGCGCCTTCCAGGTCGTTGGCACCGGTCGTGTAGAGCGCCGAAGAATAGGTCATGCTCGGATCGAGCCATTCCTTGTAGAAGGCGTTGCCGAGGTCGTAATGCGCCGAGATATTGCGTTTCGAACCGGTGCGCGTGTTCTGGTTGAACCAGTGGCGTATGCGCTGGACGGTGTTGATCAGCCAGCTGGTGCCGCCCGCGATACGCTCGCCAATGACCGAATTGACCACGAACAGCTCCAGGAAGCTGGTCACATCAGGGCTTTCCCAATCGCCGTCCATATAGGATTCGGCAACGCCGATCGTGCCGCCGGAAAAGGCGCGGCCGGGCAAGCGCCAATTCTTCAGCACCAGTTCGGCATCCGGGCCAGGTCCCTTGCCGCCGACGAGCACGGCGCGGCCGTCCGGCAGCCTCACCCTGAGCGAACCGCGAGGCAGGTTCATTGCCGCCGACAGCACCATGCGCGCTTTCGCTGGAAGGCCTTTGACGATCTCGGCGAAGTTGAATTCATCTAGCCTGACCGCGTCGCTCAATGCTATGCTAAAATGTTCCTTTTGCGCCATCTCATGCCCCTGGATTTCCGCGGTGCCGGCGCAAATTGCCGGACCACGGTTCTCTTGGATCATTCGCCAGCTTCGAACGCCGCCGCAACCGGTTCGTCGGCGAGCGGGCTCGAATGAAGTGCGCGCCCCCTACCAGAGCTTCAGCGCTTCCCGGTGAATCCGTGCGACAATCTTCCACGTCATGCGGGGAAACTTCAAGGGGCAGGCTGCAAGCGGGGCTGTGCCAAGCAGATTGCTCGCGCCGGCGGGCATCTATGCCTTTGCACAGCCAAGGCGCAGCGCGTCAAAAAAACGCCTATGGCCGCAGAATTCCGTGTGCGATAGATTTAGCCATGCGTTATGTAATCGTCATTGCCGCCATCGCGTTTTTCCTGATCTGGGATGGCATGTACAATCAGGGCCGCTATCTCGATACCGCTGTGAGAGAGCTTAGCCATATTGTGCGATATGTTACCAGCAAAGCTTAACTCCAGTGGCAGCAGCCGCGACATCCTTGTCGATTGACGCCAACGTCCTGCCGTCACAAAAGACCCCGGCACTTTGATCGAGGAGGCGGGGTTGATCCGGCATATCGTTTTCTTCAGCGCGCGGCGAAAAGAGGATGTCGAGGCTGTGCGCACCGGCTTGCTGGCGCTCGGCGACATTCCTCATTCCAGCCTGTTCGAGGTCACGCTCAACACCAAGGTGGATCCGCTGTCGGATGAGGTCGACGTGGTCGTCTATGCGGAGTTCGTGGATGACGCCGCGCTGGCCGCCTACAAGGCGCACCCGCTCTACGCGCAGACCACCAGCAAGGTCAAACCAATGCGTGAACTGCGCTATTCCGCCGATGTCGTCGCGGGGAGCTGATCGAACCTTGCTCCAGGGGCGCCTTTCGACGTCCGGTGAATTGACGGGCGAACTGGCCGGTATTGCGATCAAGTCTTGAACGGCTTTGCGGAATGATGCACATCGCGCCTGCATGACCAAAACCGCAGCCGCAGGCACTCATCCGCTCGATCATCTGGTGCTGCCGACGCACAGCCTCGATGTGGCGCGAGCCCGGCTCACCGCGCTTGGCTTCGTCGTTGCCCCGACCGGAATCCATCCGTTCGGAACGGAAAACTGCTGTGTTTTCCTGGCCGACGGCGCCTATCTCGAACCTTTGGCGGTCGGCGACGAGCAGGTGGCGGCAAAGGCTATCGCAGACGGCAATGTCTTCGTCGCGCGTGATCGCGCCTATCGCGACAGCAACGGCGACGAGGGATTTTCCGCCATTGTTCTAGGCACGGGCAATGCCGATGCCGACCATGCACGCTATGTCGATGCCGGCATCTCGGCGGGAGACATGCTGGGTTTTTCGCGCGCCTTCACCGACCCTGCCGGCAAACGCGACATCGCGTCGTTCAAGCTCGCCTTTGCGGCCGGAGCCGAGGCCACGGACGCCTTCCTGTTTGCCTGCGAGCGGGTCAACACGCCTTATGTTGATCGCACGGCTTTGCAGGCCCACGCCAACGGCGCGACCGGAATTGTCGAGCTCTTGGCGGTCAGCGATGCGCCCGGAAAGCAGCATGGGCTGATTTCCTTGGCGGTGGATGATCCGGCCGCCGACGGGCAGGGCGGCATTTTTCCCTTGCCGAATGCGGATTTGAGCGTGCTTGACCGCGCGGCTTTCACCGCGCGCTTCGGCCTGCCGGCCGGCGCGCCGACAGATCTACGCTTCGCAGCGGTGGTCTTTTCGGTTCGGAACGCCGATGTGACATCGAGGCTGCTTGCAGCCAATTCCGTCCAACACGATATAGCGGGCAACGATATCGTCGTGCGGCGTGCACCCGGACAGGGCGCGGCCTTTATCTTCCGGGAGATCCCATGAGCAAGCCGCAAGCGTCCAATTCGATGGCGCCCAATTCGTCGGTAACCGTCGGCAATGTCGTCTTCGACAACAAGGCGGCTTTGTCCCTGATCGCCGGCCCGTGCCAGTTTGAATCGCGCCAGCATGCCTTCGACATGGCCGGCGCGCTGAAGGAGCTGACCGGCAGGCTCGGCATAGGCCTCGTCTACAAGACCAGCTACGACAAGGCCAACCGCACCTCGCTGTCGGCGACCCGAGGCGCCGGCATGGACGCAGCCCTTCCCGTCTTCGACGAACTGCGCAAGGAATATTCGCTCGCCGTGCTGACCGATGTCCACACCGAGGAGCAGTGCGCCATCGTCGCGCCGCATGTCGATGTCCTGCAGATTCCGGCTTTCCTGTCGCGCCAGACGGACATGCTGGTCGCCGCCGCCAGGACCGGCAAGGTGATCAATGTGAAGAAGGGGCAGTTCCTCGCCCCCTGGGACATGAAGAACGTCGTCGCCAAGATCACCGGTTCCGGCAATGCCAATGTGCTGACCACCGAGCGCGGCGCCTCCTTCGGCTACAACACGCTGGTCTCCGACATGCGCGCTCTGCCCATCATGGCCGAGATCGGCGCGCCGGTGATCTTCGATGCCACCCATTCGGTGCAGCAACCGGGCGGGCAGGGCGGGTCCTCGGGCGGTGAACGTCGTTTTGTCGAGACGCTGGCGCGCGCGGCCGTCGCTGTTGGCGTTGCCGGCGTGTTCATCGAGACCCACCAGGATCCTGACAATTCGACCTCGTCGGATGGCCCGAACATGCTGCCGTTAAAGGACATGCCAGCCCTGCTCGAGCGGCTGATGGCATTCGACCGTATCGCCAAGGGCCTCTAAGGCCGGACGCATACCCTGCCGACTGCCGGCGCTTGTGGAAGGCACGAGCCGGCTATACGCTTGCCTTGCAACTGAGCGTTTTGGCAGGAGGAAGCCATGTCCGTCGCCCGCGTCACCGAAATCACATCGTCGTCGAAGAAGAGCTTTCAGGACGCCATCGAACAGGGAATTGCGCGCGCCTCGAAAACCCTGAAGAACGTCGAGGGCGCCTGGATCCAGGACCAGAAGATCGTCGTCCAAGACGGCAAGATTGTTGCTTATCGCGTCAATATGAAGGTTACCTTCATCCTCGCGGAGTGACCGGGCGTCGCCGAAAAAGTCGGGAACCTTCGCCCGCGCCCCTCATTGTCCAAGTATGGTTCTAAACCACAATGAGGAGCACAATCATGACAACCCAGACAGGTCACACCCAAGCCATCGCCGCCTCACGGGTCATCGGTACATCGGTCTACAATACCGAAGGCACGAGCATCGGAAGCATCGAGGATGTGATGCTCGACAAGATGACGAACGGCATCATGTTCGCGGTGATCGGTTTTGGCGGCTTCCTCGGCATTGGCGAAAAATATCACGCCATTCCGTGGGCGAGCCTCGACTATGATGAGGACAAGGGCGGCTATGTCGTGCCGTTTTCCAAGGAACAACTCAGGGCGGCGCCTGCCTATTCGATCAACGAATTGAGCGGGGCGGATGGCGAGGCGGCGCGCGACGAATCTTACAATTACTACAAGGTCACGCCTTACTGGCATTGACAGCAACGACAAAGCGGCCCCGTCGAGAGACGGGGCCGCTTTGTATTCTGGCTTATTCGCTGACGTGTAAGGGGGCCATCGCCTTCGGCGGCGACTGCTGATTGTCGCACGACGTCAGGAATGCCGCCGCGATCAGGAACAGACTCACGATA
>NZ_RZTT01000372.1 GCF_003996995.1 Mesorhizobium sp. M7A.T.Ca.US.000.02.2.1
GCGCGACGCTGAGGTCGATGCCGTTCAGCACGGGGAGCAGACCGTAGCCGGCCGACACCGCCATTGTTCGCAGCATGATCAGCGCCTCCCCAGATAAACATCGCGGACCATCTCGTCGGACTCGATGTCATGGAAAGGACCGCTGCGCAGCCGGCGTCCCTGATGCAGCACCAACGTCTCGCAGTTCAGCGCCCGCACGAAGCGGATGTCGTGCTCGACGGCAACGATCGAGAACTCGCCCTTGAGGCGCAGCAGCATCTGCGCCGTGGCCAGCGTCTCCTGCGGCGTCATGCCGGCAGTGGGTTCATCGAGCAACAGCAGGCGCGGCTCTATCGCCAACGCCATCCCGATCTCCAGCCATTGCTTCTGGCCATGCGCGAGCTCGCCGGCCAGCGTGGCGGCACGGTTACCGAGCGCGACCAGTTCCAAGAGTTCACCAACCGGGCGCACTGGCGAAGGCGCGCCCCAGCGCGCGACCTTCAGATTGTCCTCCACCGAGAGGTTCGGGAAGACCGAGGGAATCTGGAATTTGCGGGCGATGCCGAGCCGGGCGATGCGATGCAGCGGCAATCCGGCGCTGTCATGGCCGAGGAAGCGCACGCTGCCGCTGGTCGGACGCAGCGTGCCGGTCAGCACGTTGAGGAAAGTGCTCTTGCCAGCGCCGTTCGGCCCGATGATGCAGCAAAGCTCCTTGTCTCGTACGGTGAGGTTCAGAGCCTCCAGCGCCTGCAGTCCGCCAAAGCGGATACCGACATTTTCAGCCTGCAGCAGGATGTCGCTCATTGCGCGCGCCTCCTGCCCTTGAACAGGCCTTTCAGCCGCGCGTAGATCGACAGGATGCCATCCGGCAGGACGAAGACGATGATGACGAAGACACAGCCGAGCAGAAGGGGCCACAGGCTCGGGTTGAAGCTGCTGATCGTCTGCTGCGCGCGCTGAATGAAGATGGCGCCCAGTACTGGCCCAAGCAGCGTGCCGCGTCCGCCGACCGCCACCCAGACGATAACTTCCGTCGACAGAAGCAGCCCGGACAGATCGGGTGCCACCAGCCCGGCCATACAGACATAGAGGGCGCCGGCAAGGCCGGCGATCGCCGCCGACAGGACGAAAGTGACAAGCAGCCGCAATGGCGCATTGTGGCCGAGCGCGGCCGCCCGGATTTCATTGTCTTGAATGGCGGTCAGCACCGTGCCCCAGCGGCCACGGCTGATCAACCAGAGCGCCAGCACCGTCATGGCGACGATGGCCGAGACGAAGATATAGCTGGGCAGATCCTGGCTGAGATCGACGTGCAGCCCGCCAAGATCGAACTCGATCGGCGGGATGCCGATCAGGCCGCTGTCGCCGCCGGTAACCGAGCTCCAGGAGACCGCGGCCTGCTGGCAGATGACGCCCATGGCCAGCGTGACGATGGTGAAATAGCTGCCACGGATGCCGCCGAAGAACAGGAAGTAGCCGATGATGGCGGCGACGAAGGCCGCACCCGCCACCGCACCCATGATGCCGAGTAAGCTTCCAAAGGGGATGGCATCATTGAGTGTGACCAGCGCCATGATGTAGCCGCCGATGCCGAAAAAGGCGGCGTGGCCGAAACACAGGATTCCGGTGCGGCCCCAGAAGAAGTCGAGGCTCGCCGCGAACAGGCCGAAGATCAGCGCGTCGCGGATCACCGTCAGCTGATAGCCGCCGGCAAAGAACGGATAGATGATCGCGAGCGCCACGCAGGTGGCGAAGATCAGCAGCCAGTTGCGATCACGGGCGATCATCGCGACGCTCCGTTGAACAGACCGTTGGGCCGCAGACGGACAGCGACGATGGCAGCCAGCAGCACGATCGCCTGCGCCAGCGACGGCGAGATCTGATAATTGAGGATGCTGGTCAGCCCGCCGACAAAGACGCTGCCGGCGACAAGGCCGCCAATCGAGCCGACGCCACCGACGATGACGACGAAGAAGGCGTTGGCGAGATAGTTCACCCCCATCTGCGGCAGCACGATCGCCAGTGGCGCGACCAGTCCGCCGGCAAGCCCGGCGATGGCCGCGCCGAAGGTGAAGGCAATGGCGTAGGTACGCCGCGTGTTGATGCCGACGCCCTCGGCCATCTCGCGGTTCTGGATGACGGTTCGGATATCGAGGCCGAAGGGCGTCCGGCTGATCAGCAGGATGACGCCGAGCAAGGTCAGCATGGCGATGCCGATCAGGATCAGCCGGTAGGCCGGATAGACGGTGAAGACGAGATCGAGCGTGCCCTCGATCGGCGGCGTCACCGGCTTGGCGCCGAGGCCGAAGGTCAGTTCCAGCCCTTGCTGCAGGATCAGGCTGACGCCCCAGGTGGCGAGCACGGTCGAGACAGGCCTGGAATAGAGATGGCGGATGATGGCGAATTCGAGGATGCAGCCGACCACCGCGCCGGCGATGGGCGCGGCGGCCAGGCCCAGCCAGAACGAGCCGCCTATACTCTGGACGAAATAGACAGCGAAGGCGCCGACGGTGACGAACTCGCCATGCGCCAAATTGGTGACGTTCATCAGCCCGAAGCTGATCGCCAGCCCGAGCCCGACCAGCATCAGGATGCTGATCAGCGTCAGAGCATTGAGCAGCGTGGTGATGAGAAAATCCATCGCGTCAGGCCGCGCTTGCGAGACGTTGGCGCAGGCCGGCGAGCAGCCCCTCTGCGGCAACGAGCGCAGCAGCCTGGTGTGGCTGCAGATCCTGCCCAGCCCACTCGTCGATATGGTCCGACAGCGGATCGACCACTTCGGTACGGTGATTGGCCAGCGTCTCGATGACGGCATGGCCGCAGAACGGCACATAACCTTCGGAGTAGCCGCCCTCATGGGTCATGATCAGACGCCCTTGCGAGGTCTCGGCGGCCAGCGCCACCATGCGCGCGGCGAGACGCCTGAAGCATTCGCTGTTGAGCATCATGCGGCCGAGCGGATCAAAGCCTGATGCATCGAAGCCGGAAGCGACGATGACGAGGTCCGGTCTGTAGGCGCGCAGCGCAGGTGCGATGACGCGGTCGAAAGCCGCTTCATAGGCGCCGGTGCCGCTGCCCCCCGGCAGCGGTATGTTCATGTTGTAGCCTTTGCCGGCATCTTTCCCGTTGTCGGCCAGCGCACCGCGCCCGGTCGGGTAGAGATTGTCCTGATGCACGGAAATGGTCAGCACCGACGGGTCGGAATAGAACACCGTCTCGGTGCCGTTGCCGTGGTGCACATCCCAGTCGACCACGGCGGCGCGCCCGAGCAAACCTTCATGCTGCAGCCGGCGGACAGCAACGCCGATGTTGGAGAACAGGCAGTTGCCCATCGCCTGGTCGGGTTCGGCATGGTGCCCCGGCGGCCGCGCCAACGCGTAGGCATTGTCGACGCGGCCGGTCAGCACCGCGCGCATGGCGGCATAGGTGGTGCCGGCAGACAGCAGCGCGATGTCGAAGCTGTTGAGACCGATCGGCGCCTGTGGTCCGGCGAAACCGGAGCCACGCTCGCTCAGCATGCGGATATCGTCGACATGGCGTTGCGTGTGCACGCGCAGCAGGTCCTCGATCGAGACCGGCTCTGGGATGATCGGCACCAGATGACGCGACAGGCCACTGACCTGGATGAGGTTGTTCAGCCGGCGCTTCGAGCCGGGCGATTCCAGATGGCGGCCGGGTTCCACGAAACGGCCGGGCGGCATCATGTCGGCGCTGGGGCCGGTGTCGTGCCACATCAGCTGTTCGTGAAAAACGTAGCCTGTCGCCATCCGCAGCGTCCTCCGAAAACCAGCTGACGCTAGCAGGCCAACGATCATGTGGCCCGACCCGAAAGAGGGGTTGTGCCCGTTATCTATACCCCTCCTTTCGGAGGGGCATGGGCGCCTGCTGACCCTTGCGCGGCGCGCACGGCCTGGACCCGGTTCGATACCGCCAGCTTGCCGAAAATGTTCTTCAGATGCCACTTCACCGTGGTTTCGCTCACCGACAGCGCCACGGCGATATCGCGATTGGACATGCCCTCAGTGAGATAGCGCAGCAGTTCGGCTTCGCGCTGGGTGAGCTGTTCCTTCTCAGCGGCTGGTGCGGTCAGCTTGCGCGTCGCCACGGGCATCGCCTGCGCGGCATCGATGATGCGCGTCGCATAGGCTGACAGCGCGGGATCGGTCTTCGCCTGAGCCGCACGCAGCCGCATCAACCCGTCGATAACAGGCCTTCCCTCGTCGACGAAGGAACGGATGAAGCCGGAGGGTTGGGCAAGACGAAGTGCTTCGAGAAGATAGCGATCCGCCACGCGTTGGTCATGGGTGGCGCTGGCTGCCTTGGCGCGCAGGATCAACGCGAGGATATGGCGGCGCATGCGCCCGCTGCTTTTCGTTCGCGCCAACAATTCATCGAGAATACGGGCGGCCGCGGCATAGGATTTCTCCGCCGTCAGCAAGCGGGCCTCGGCAAAGAACTCGAACTCATTGGCGGTGGTGACAACGGCCGAAGCCTCGGTCTCGTCGCCGCGATGCTCGGTCAGCAGCGCGCGCGCCTCGGCGTGGCGGTTTTTGTCGAGCAGCACGCGTATGCGGTCATGCATGATCATCGATGCCAGGCGGCGATACACCGTGCCGCGCACGCGTTGATAGACGCGCTCCAGCATGTCCAGTGCAGCTTCGGTGCGGCCGGTCAGTTGCAGCACGCGGGCATAGGTCGGCACGCTCGCCAAGGGATAGACAATGACCGCCGCGCCTTCGATCTGCGGTCCGAGATTCTCGACCAGGGTCAGCGCCTCGCCCGACGCATTGGTCTCATAGGCGAGCTCAGCAAGCAGGGTTCCGGCCAGGGCTTCGGCATAGGAGTTTGCACCGATCCGCGCCCTGGCCTCTATGATGGCGTTGCGCAGCAGCCGCTCGGCGGCGGGCAAGCGCCCCGCCGAACGCTCGACGACGGCCATGTAACAATTGGCGATGGTGACGCCGAGCAGGCTGCCGCTTCGCTCGTGCGCCCGGCGTGCCGCATCGATTGCGGCGCGGGCACCTTCGAGGTCACCCAGCGCGTAGAGGTTGTAGCCGATGACGTTGGCGGTCGCGCCCTCCATGAACCAGGCATCGGGCGCGATGATACGCAGGGCTGCAAGGGCTGTGTCGCGCGCCTGATCGAACTGCTCCAGCGTGCTGTGGACGGCAGCTGCGAGGACCACGAGCTCGGCCTCGATCGTGGTTCCGGTCATGGTGCCGGGGTCATTGCCGTCAGTCGGTCCGGTCTCGACCAGCTTGCGCGCATTGCTTAGCGTCTGCTTGGCAATCTCGGGTTGGCTGCTGTGAACCGCCAGCCACAGCACGACGAGCTGCAGACGAATGCGCTGGTCGATCAGCTTTCTCGGCAGCAGTGCCAGGAGCTGACGCACGTAGAGGAGCTGGCACTGGGCAATGAGGTCGAGCGCGTTGTTTTCGACGAACACGGCCGCGCGTGCCTGGTCGCCGGCGGCCAGCGCGTGCCCGATCGCTTCGGTCAGCATCTTGCGTTCGCCGAACCATTCGGCGGCCGCCAGATGCAGCGGCGCGATCATCTCCGGTTCGCGCCGTTCCATTTCGCGGCTGAGGAAATCGCGGAACAGATGATGATAGCGGAACCAGCGCCGCTCTTCGTCGAGCGGGACGAGGAACAGGTTGCGCGTCTCGATTTCGGTAATCGCCGCCTCGGCGTCGGCCGCCCGCATCACCGCCCGGCAGGCCTCGGCGCTGAAGCGTTCGAAAATCGAGCTGTAGAGCAGGAACTTCGCAATCGCCTGCGGCAATTCCAGGAACACTTCACCCATCAGGAAGTCGGCGACGTTGCGGTTGGCGCCGGTGAAATTGCCGATGACGGTTTCGGGGGCATGCGCAGCGCTGAGTGACAATGAGGCCAGTTGCAGGCCGGCGGCCCATCCTTCGGTACGCGAGCACAGGGTTTCCACCGTGCCGCTGCTGACGCTCAGGCCCAGCTTCTCATTGAAGAAAGCTTCGGCTTCGGACGAGGCGAAACGC
>NZ_RZTT01000373.1 GCF_003996995.1 Mesorhizobium sp. M7A.T.Ca.US.000.02.2.1
CGGCGAAGCCGAAGCCGGCGGAAGCCGAGCCGAAGGCACCGCTGCGCACGGTCGCTGTGGTGACGCCGCCACGCAAGACCTATGCACGTGCCATCCGCATTTCCGGGCTGACCGAAGCCGACAAGCGGGCGGTGCTGGCGACGCGCGTCGCCGGTGTCATCGACAAGCTGCCTGTCAAGCAAGGCGATCACGTCAAGACGGGGGATCTGGTGCTGATGCTTGCGGCGGAAGAAAAGATCTCGATGGTCGACAACGCCAAGCAATTGGTGGTGCAGCGTCAGGCCGAGCTGGACGCAGCCTTGCGGCTGATGAAATCAGGCAATCTGCCGAAGCTGCAGCTCGACACCGCGCGCTCGAACCTGACCTCGGCGCAGTCGCAACTGGAAACGGCACAGGCCGAACTCGACCGCAACGAGGTGAAGGCGCCTTTCGACGGCGTTATCGACCGGGTGCCGGTGGAACTTGGCAGCTCCATCATGCAAGGCGGCGAGGTGGCGACCATCCTCAAGCTCGATCCGGTGATTGCCCGCGGCGAAGTCAGCGAGCGCGATCTCGGCTACCTCAAGCTCGGCGACAAGGCCACCATACGGCTGGTCAGCGGCCAGACCGTCCAAGGCACCGTGCGCTACATCAGCCGCGACGCCTCGTCGGCGACCCGCACCTTCCGCGTCGAGGTTGCCGTCCCCAATGCCGACGGCTCCGTGCCGGCCGGCATGACGGCGGAAATCGCGCTCAACGCACAGCCGACCGACGCGGTGCTGCTGCCGCGCTCGGTTGTGACGCTCGGCGACAAGGGCGACCTCGGCATCCGTGCCGTGAGCAAGGACAACAAGGTGGCGTTCTTCCCCATCGACCTCGTCGACGACACGCCGACAGGCCTCGTCCTCGGCGGCATACCGGCCGACGCCCGCATCATCGTCGCCGGCCAGGAACTGGTGAAGGAAGGCGATCTGGTCAATCCGGTCGAGGCCGACCAAGCGATCATCAAGAAGCTGCTCGGCGAAGCGACGGCCGGCACGCAGTAGCAAGAGATCGCGACGGACTAGCCCTGGGCGGGGACAATCGGCTGCGACGCAGCTCGTGAAAATTCAAGAACAGGCGTTAGCCATGGATATCGTCAGACTCGCAATCAACAATGCCCGCCTGACCATTTCGGTCCTCGTCTTCCTTCTGCTGGCGGGCTGGGTCGCATATCAGGCGACGCCAAAGGAAGCGGAGCCCGACGTTCCGATTCCGATGATGTATGTCAGCCTGATCTACCAGGGCATTTCGCCCGAGGATTCGGAGCGGCTTCTGCTGCGGCCGATGGAAAGCAAGCTGAAAAGCCTGAAGGGCCTCAAGGAGATGCGTTCGGCCGCTTTCCAGGGCGGCGGCTACGTGCTGGTCGAATTCCAGCCGCAGACCAATCTGGCCACCGCGCTGCAGGACACGCGCAGCAAGGTGCAGGACGCCAAGGCCGACCTGCCGCAGGCGGCGGAAGAACCTGTCGTCACCGAAGTCAACATTTCCGAATTTCCCGTGCTCGTCGTCACCCTCTCGGGAAATCTGCCTGAACGCGTGCTGACCGCCGCCGCGCGTGAACTGCGCGACCGCATCGAGGAGGTTCCCGGTGTTCTCGAGGGCTCGCTGCAGGGTGCGCGCGACGATCTCGTCGAGGTCGTCATCGATCCGATGAAGCTGTCTTCCTATGGGCTGCAACTCGATCAACTGATCGGTGCGGTCGGCAACTCCAACAGCCTGGTCGCCGCCGGCAATATCGAAGGCTCGGAGGGCAAATACGCCGTCAAGGTACCGTCGCTGATCGAGACGCCGGAGGATGTCGCCGCACTGCCGGTGGTCGCCGGCCCCAATGCCGTGGTGCAGGCCAAGGACATCGCGACGATCCGTTCGACCTTCAAGGATGCCGAGACGGTGACCCGTCTCAACGGCAAGCCGGCCATCGCCATCGAAGTCAAGAAGCGCATCGGCTCCAACCTGATCGACACCATCGCCAAGGTGCGAACGGTGTCCGACGAGTTCGTCAAGTCGATGCCCGAGGGCATGAACGTCACCTACACGCAGGACAAGTCGGTCTTCGTCAACCAGCTGCTCGGCGACCTGCAGAACCATGTGATGATCGCCGTCATTCTGGTGTTCATCGTCATCCTCTACGCGCTGTCCGGCCGCGCCTCGCTGCTCATCGGGCTAGCGATTCCGTCGTCCTTCCTGATCGGCATCCTGCTGCTGGCGATGATGGGCTACACGATCAACATGATCGTGCTGTTCAGCCTGATCCTGGCCGTCGGCATGCTGGTCGACGATGCCATCATCGTCACCGAGTTCGCCGAACGACGGATGAGCGAGGGCATGCCGAAGGAGGAAGCCTTCGCGCTCGCCGCCAAGCGCATGGCCGGTCCGGTCATCGCCGCGACGATGACGCGCATCGCCGCCTTCTCACCGCTGCTGTTCTGGCCGGGCATCATCGGCGACTTCATGAAGTACATGCCGATCACGCTGATCGTCACGCTATCGGCCTCGATGCTCTACGCACTTGTCTTCGCGCCGACGCTGGGTGCGATCTTCGCCAAGGCGCCGCCGCATCATGAGGATGACAATCGCGACGGCTGGTACATGGCGATCGTCAAGCAGGCGGTGCGCTTCCCCATCACCGTGCTGGTGCTGACCGTCGCGCTCTTGTTCGGCGTCGGCTTTGCCTATTCGAAATATGGCGCCGGCGTCGAGTTCTTCCCGAATGTCGAGCCGGATTATGGCCTGCTCTACGTGCATGCGCGCGGCAATCTTTCGCTGGCCGAAATGGATACCGCGACCAAGATCGCGGAAGACAGGCTGCTCGGCTGGCCGGGTGTGAAGTCGGTCTACACCCGCGTCGGCAAGACGCAAGGCGGCGGCCAGGATATCCCCGAAGACGTCGTCGGCGTCATCCAGTACGAATTTATCGACTGGCGCGAGCGCAAGTCGGCGAACCACATCCTGGACGATCTGCGCGGCGTCATGGCCGGCATTCCCGGCGTCGATGTCGAGGTGCGCGTGCCGGAAGCCGGTCCGCCGACCGGCAAGCCGATCCAGATCAGGCTTTCGGCCGTCGACCCCAAGGGGCTCGACGACAAGGCCCGTGAGGTCGCGGCGCGCATCGGCAAGGTGCCCGGCCTCATCGATATTTCCGACGGCCTGCCGCCGCCCGGTGTCGACTGGGCGCTCGAGGTCGATCGTGCCAAGGCGGCGCAGTACGGCATCAGCCCAACCTCGGTCGGGACGGTGGTGCAACTGGTGACCAACGGGCTGAAACTCTCGGAATACCGGCCTGCCGGAGCCGACGACGCGGTCGACATAAGGTTGCGGCTGCCCGAAGACCGGCGCACGCTGTCGACGCTCGACGAACTCAGGGTGCAGACCTCACAAGGCTCGGTGCCGATCTCGAACTTCGTCGTGCGCAAGCCGGAGCCGACGGTCGGCATCCTCAACCGCATCGACGGCGCGCGTACGGTGGTCGTCCAGGCCAACGTCGCCGCCGGCGCTCAGGTCGCGGCTGTGCAGGAGCAGGTCACCAAGGCCGTCTCCGACATGGATCTCGGCAGCGGCATCCGCTGGAAGCTGGCCGGTTCGAACGAGGACAGCGCCGAAGCCAGCGCCTTCCTCAGCAAGGCCTTCGGGGCGGCGATCTTCCTGATTTTCCTGGTGCTTCTGGCGCAGTTCAACAAGTTCACCAGCGTCTGGCTGGTGCTGTCCTGCGTGGTCATGGCGACGATCGGCGTGTTCCTCGGGCTGCTGATAACCGGCGAGACGTTCGGCATCGTCATGTCGGGCATCGGCGTCATCGCTCTGGCCGGCGTGGTGGTGAACAACAACATCGTGCTGATCGACACCTATGACCGGCTGCGTGAAGAAGGCTGGGACAAGGTCGAGGCGGTGCTGCAGACTTGCCGCGAGCGCGCCCGCCCGGTCGTGCTGACGGCTGTGTCGGCCATTCTCGGCGTGCTGCCGATCGCCTTCGGCCTCGGGCTGGAAATCTTCCATCACGAGACGACGATCAACGCGCCGTCGACGCAATGGTGGATTTCGCTCTCATCGGCGATCGTCTTCGGCCTGTCCTTCGCCACGGTGCTGACGCTGGTGGTGACGCCGTCGATGCTGATGGTGTTCACCCGCGCCAAGGTCAAGCCGGGCGCACGGCGCGGCTTGATCAGCCGTCTGTTCCGGCGCGGCAAGGGCGACATTTCCTCGACCGATGCGCCAGGGCGGGATGCCGGAGCTGAGCCGGATATCGCCTTTCCGAAAGCCGCCGAATAGATCATTGCCGATTTGACCGGCAAAGGCCGCCCGGAACAACCGGGCGGCCTTTTGCATTGTTCTTGGGCGAAAAGTCGAATTGCGGGGTTCTCATGCCGATCACCACCATCGTCATCATCGTCCTGGTCCTTATCCTCATCGGCGCGGTGCCGGCCTGGCCGCATTCGCGCTCCTGGGGCTATGGGCCCTCGGGTATTGTCGGCGTGGTGCTGGTGGTGCTTATGGTGCTGCTGTTGATGGGACGGCTCTGAGGCGCCCTCTCAGTCCTCGGAGATTGTTAATGTGCGGAGGAGCATCGCCCGCCATCGCGGAGGTCAGGCAGCTTTCGCAACGCCGGTCACGGTGGCAATGCCGATATCCCCGAGAGCTTCAGTGACGGCCTGATTCAGCGGCGTGTGCGGGATCGCGCCGATGATGCCTTCCAGCCTTGCCGACGCCAGTTGGTGCGGTTCGAAGCGCAGATAGGACATCGACACGATCTCACGCCACATCGCCACGAACGGGCTACCGGCGCGCAGCACCCACCACGCCATCGAGGTCATCTTGAGCGGGCGTCCAAGCGCCTTCTCCGCGGCCGCCTTGATCTCCAGGTCGGTGACGGGATGGCCCGGGAAGTTGAAGGCTTCATAGGCGCCGAGCTTGTCCAGGTTCTGCGCCAGTCCGACGAAAGCCTTGGCCAGATCCGGCAGGTAGGCCCATTCATGCACGAGGTCGACCGGGCCGGGCGCCGTATAGATACCCTTGTTGATCTTGGCGGCGACGATCAGGTCGAACCATGATCCGCTGCCGGTGCCGCCGAAGAAATCGCCGGCCCGCAGAAGGATGGTGCGGACGCGGCCCGCGTCGGCCTCGCGACGAAACAATTCCTCCATGGCGCAGCGGATGCGGCCCTTTTGCGTGCTCGGATGGAAGGGTGTGTCTTCCGATATCACCGCCGGCATCGGTGAGCCGTAATTGTAAACGGTGCCGGGGAAGAGGTGCAGTGCGCCATTCGCATGGCAGGCAGCCATAACATTCTGCGCCATCGGCAGGCACTTGCCCCAGTCGGTGTAGATCGGGTTGAGGCCGTTGAAGATGATATCGACACCTTGCGTGGCGCGGATGAGGGCCTCGCGGTCGAGCGCGTCACCGGCAACGGCTGTGGCGCCTTTGAGTTCGGCCGGCACCTTGCCGTTGCGGGTGACTGCGCGAACCTCGTAGCCCGCGTCGATGAAGGCCTTGGCGACCACGCGGCCGAGCCGGCCACTGGCACCGAGAATTGCGATACTGGTCATTGGAAGCACTCCTGGGTTGGGATTTGCGTGGTGGTCTGGACGCGCGATCGGGATCAGCGACAAGCGCGATCGAGATCAGCGGCTGCCGAAGAGGTCGCGGTTGCTGCCCTGCGTGACCGGTTGCCGGACGGCCGCATCCGGGTTGTGGATCGAAGCGGTGGTCGTGTTGTCGGTGCTGGTGACAGCCGGCTGGCTGGCGTCGTTCGACCCAAACTTGTCGCTGCCGGCAAAAGCGGCGCTGACGGAAATGAGGATGGCGGCGGCGGTGAGAGCGATCTTGGTCATCTGAGTTCTCCTGGTTGGTGTTTGCAGTCCGTGTTGGTGTCTGCAGCCGGAATATGGTCGCTCCGAATGCGAATGGAAATTGACTACAGATGGCGTTCTGGTATTCATAAATGAATGACTGAAATCGAC
>NZ_RZTT01000374.1 GCF_003996995.1 Mesorhizobium sp. M7A.T.Ca.US.000.02.2.1
CCTGTCGATCGCCCGCGCCATCATCACCCGCCCCAAGCTGGTCGTCGCCGACGAGCCGGTCTCGGCGCTCGACGTCTCGATCCGCGCCCAGATCCTCGATTTGTTCGCCGAGCTCAACCAGAAGCTCGGCATCGCCTATCTCTTCATCACCCATGATTTGACCGTCGCCCGCGCCATCACGGACGAGGTGCTGGTCATGCATGACGGCAAGGTCGTCGAGCGCGGCAAGACGAGCGAGGTGCTCGACCACCCGCAGTCCGAGGCTGCCAAGGCGCTTGTCACCGCCGCTCCTGACTTGCACCGGGCAATCGCGAAGCGGCTGCGAGAGCAAGGCTGATCAGGAGAGAAGGCGTCCAATCACTCCTGCGGCTTCACCACATCGACCGGGCTGATGTCGAGCAGGTCGAGCGTGCGGCGCAGAAGGCGCATCTCGCTCTCGGCAAGTTGCGAATCCGCCTTGGCGATCTCCGCCATATGTTTGGCCAATTGCCGGCGCCGCTCGACATCGAGGTCGCGGAACAGTGCAATCGCCTGCGAGCCGTTGGTCTCGTAGCCGAACTCGTTGAGATATTCGATGACGCTGTCGATACTGCTTTCCGCAATGCCGAAGGCGTCCTTGCAGATGCGCCGGAAGACAACCATCTCGCTCTCGCTGACAGACCCGTCGGCCAGGATCATGCGAAACAACATCAGCAGTTCCGCCGACAGGACCGGATCGTCCGCCACCTTGCGCACACCCGGGTCGCCGTCGAATATCTGACGTATCTGGTCCAGCAATGCGAATGCCATCAGGAGCCTCTTTCCGGGTTAACCACACAAATACAAATCCAAGCGCGATGCGCTTGGATAGAGGTAGCGCGGAATCGACCTTGCGCAAACAGGGCGGCCGTGGTCGAACGCCCGATATTTCAGCCGGCCGGACACCGCCATACATCAGATGATCGACCTTAGCATCCAGACCGTCGCCATGCTCGCCTTCGCCGCCTTTGCCGCGGGCTTTGTCGATTCGATCGCCGGCGGCGGCGGACTGATCACCGTGCCGGCGCTGCTGCTTGCCGGTTTCACGCCGGTCCAGGCGCTCGCCACCAACAAACTGCAAGGCATGTTCGGCTCGGGCTCGGCGACCATCCACTACGCATCGAAGGGTCATGTGGACCTCCGCCGGCAATTGCCGTCGGCGCTTCTGGCCCTTGTCGGAAGCGCCATCGGCGCCTTGCTGGCGACGATCGTGCCGGGTGACATTCTGCGGGCTGCCCTGCCCATCGTGCTGATCGCCATCGCGCTCTACTTCGCGTTCAAGCCCAACATGAACGACATCGATCGCGCCGAGCGGCTGTCGCCCTTCCTATTCGGACTGATCCTGGTACCCGCGATCGGCTTCTACGATGGCCTGTTTGGACCGGGCGCAGGCTCCTTCTACATGCTGGCCTTCGTGGCGCTTGCCGGCTATGGCGTGCTCAAGGCGACGGCGCATACCAAGCTGCTCAACTTCGCCTCCAACATCGGCGGCTTCATCGTCTTCGCGGCCTTCGGCGTCGTCTACTGGAAGATCGGCCTGATGATGGGCGTTGCCCAGTTCATCGGCGCCCGCGTCGGCGCCAGCCTGGCCATGCGCATCGGCGCGAAACTGATCAAGCCGCTGCTGGTGATCGTGTGCCTGGCGCTTGCTGTGAAGCTGCTGGCCGACCCGGCGAACCCGCTGCGCGCCCTGATTGGTGTGTGATCACGGGCCCTGATAGAATGCCGCTGTTCGAATCATGTAGGAGGAGCCACACATGAATCTTAGCGCACCTACGCAGATCGTTTTTATCATTTCCGTTGTTATCGCCATCATCGGCGTACTCGCCGCGCTTGGCGTTCTTGCGTTCATTCCACTCGCATCGGTGTGGATTGTTCTTATTGCTTTCATCGTGCTTGCCGGCGGCTGCCTGATGCGCGGCGCCTGACCATTTCCCTTTAAGTGGGGACGAGGAGCGCCCGGCCAAAAGCCGGGCGCTTTTGATTCCGGCCCCGGGTCTGCTAGATTTGACGTGGCGCAAGGATGGCCGATGCCAGTCGAGATGCAACTCCAGCAAGAGCAGGACCGGTCCGTCGCCGGGCGGGTCGAGATGCGCCGGCGCCTGCCCGATCCTCGACTTCAGGGCATTGTGTCGGACATTTGCGGCTATCGCGAAATGACGCCCGGCCATATGCGCAACGTCGAATACGCGTCCCTCACCGTACCGCTGGTCATCAGCTTCGCCGAACCCTTCGCCATCGGCCTCGGCAAGGCGCCCGGCGACAATGACCGCTTCGCCAGTTTCGCCGCCGGCCTCTTTGCCGGACCGGTGGTGATCGAATCATTCGGCGGCGCCTGCTGCGTCCAGGTCAACTTCACGCCGCTTGGCGCACGCCGTTTCTTCCGCCTGCCGATGAGCGAACTGGCCGACAGCATGGTCGTCCTCGACGACGTGCTTGGCGCGCAAGGCTTGGCGCTGCGTGAAAAGCTTGGCAACGCGCCGGACTGGACGACGCGTTTCGACATGGCCGAAGCCTTCGTCACCGCCCGTCTCGAGAATGCCGCCGAGACGCCGCTTGAAATCGCCTGGGCCTATGACCGCATCATCGCATCCGGCGGCCGGACCCGCATTGGATCGATCGCCGAAAGGCTGGGCTGGAGCCGCAAGCATCTCGCCGGCAGTTTTTCCAATGCCATCGGCATCGGCCCCAAGACACTGTCGCGTATTGTCCGCTTCAACCGAGCGCTCGGCCTGTCGAGACAACCGACCGTCGACTGGGCCGGCATCGCCGCCGATTGCGGCTATGCCGACCAGGCGCATCTGGTGCGCGAGTTTCGCGACCTCGCCGGCGAAACGCCGACCGCGCTCTCTGTCAGGTAACATTTCTTCAAGACCCTGGAACGGCCTTCGAGCAGGGTGGCTTATCGACCAACCCAAGCGAAGGAGGTTCCCATGCCAACCACCACTGAAGCGCCCCGCATCTACCCCGCTTTGCGCTACAAGAACGCGGCAAGAATGATCGACTGGCTGGGCGAGGCTTTCGGCTTCAGCGTCCGTGCCCGCTATGGCGAAGGCGGTGTCGTACACCATGCCGAACTGGTCTTCGGCTCCTCGATGATCATGCTGGGCTCGGTGCGCGACGACGACTACGGCAAGATGGTCGGCGAACCCGGCTCAGGCGGCGGCAAGTCGATCTACATTGCCGTCGACGATGCCGATGCCGCCTATGCCAAGGCCAGGAACGCCGGCGCCACGATCATCCAGGAATTGACCAACCGCGACTATGGCAGCCGCGAGTTCATCTGCCGCGACCCGGAAGGCAACGTCTGGTCCTTCGGCACCTACTGGCCGAAGGCGGGCGAAAAGGCCTGAGCCAACCTCGGGCGCTCTGCGAATTACCGAGCCAGCGCAAAGATCGCGTCGCAGTCGAGATGGGTCTCCAGCTCGGCTGCGACCTCGTCCAGCGCCCGCTCGACCTCGGCCCGGTAGTCGATGCCGCCGCCTTTGATGCCGAGGCTTTCGAGGAATCTCCCGCGAAAGCCGTCGGCGCCAAACAGGCCGTGCATATAGGTGCCGATCACCTTGCCGTCGGCCGACACCGCCCCGTCCTCGACACCATTGATGACAGCGGAAGGCCGCAGCGTATCCGGTCCGATGGTGCGGCCGAGGTGGATTTCGTAGCCTTCGAGCGGCAAGTCGAACGGCACCGAACGGGCGCTGACGTTGCGCACCGTCTTTTCCGGTTCCATCACCGTTTCGACGTCGAGCAGGCCGAGCCCTTCGGCTTCGATGACGCTGCCTTCGATGCCGTCAGGGTCGCGCACTGTGCGGCCGAGCATCTGGAAGCCGCCGCAGATACCAACGACATGGCCGCCGCGCTTGCGATGGGCCAGCAAGTCGCGATCCCAGCCGTTCTCGCGGAATTTCAGCAGATCGCCGATCGTCGACTTGGAGCCCGGAATGACCACCAGCCCGGCATCGGCCGGCAGAGGCTTTCCCGGCGGCACGAACACCACCTCGACCTGCGGTTCGGCCTTGAGCGGGTCGAGATCGTCGAAATTGGCGATGCGGCCAAGCATCGGCACCGCCACCTTCAGCGCGCGTGCCTCGCCGGACGCCAACCGCTCCAGCACCACCGAATCCTCCGAAGGCAGGCGCGCCGCCGCCTTCAGCCACGGCACCACGCCGAAACAGCGCCAACCCGTGAATGTCTCGATCGACTTCAGCCCATCGTCGAACAGCGAAATGTCGCCGCGGAACTTGTTGATGAAATAGCCGACGATCATGCGCCGGTCCTCCTCCGGCAGGATCAGATGCGTGCCGGCGACCGAAGCGATGACGCCGCCGCGATCGATGTCGCCGACCAGCACCACCGGCACGTCGGCGCGCGTGGCAAAGCCCATATTGGCGATGTCGCGGCTGCGCAGGTTGATCTCGGCCGGCGAACCCGCGCCCTCGACGATGACGAGATCGGCGCCCTCGCCGACCTTGCCCCAGGAGTCCAGAACGGCGTCCATCAACTGGCCCTTCATCGCCTGGTAATCACGCGCCCGCGCTTCTCCGAACATTTTGCCCTGCACGATGACCTGTGCGCCGACATCGGTCTGCGGCTTCAGCAGCACCGGGTTCATGTGGACCGAGGGTGCCACGCCGCAAGCGATCGCCTGCAGCCATTGCGCGCGGCCGATCTCGCCGCCGCCAGCTTTGTCGCCGGGAATATCGGCAACGGCGGCGTTGTTCGACATGTTCTGCGGCTTGAACGGCCGCACCTTCAACCCACGCTTCTTTGCCGCGCGGCAGAGGCCGGCGCCCAGCACCGTCTTGCCGACGTCGGAACCCGTGCCTTGCAGCATGATCGCTCTGGCCATCAGTCCCTGCCCTGCGCCAAGGTTCCGGTGATATCGGATTTCTGCGCCAGCGGCCCGCCGCGCCAGATGTACAGCGCCAGCAATGGGTCTTTGCCGGTGCGCATGGCGTGATTGACGTTGGACGCGTGGTGGACGACCTCGCCGGCCGTGCGCATGCAAAAGCCGCTCTCGCCCATGCGCCATTCGGTACCGCCGGTCAGCGGAATGTAGATTTCCTCGGCAATGTGATGGTGGTCGGGATAGACGATATCAGGCCCAAGGATCAGCACGCCGGCGGCGACAGCGTCATTGACGAAGTGGCCTCGGGTGCCGAACACTTCCAGCCAGCCGTATTTATCGATGAACTCTTTTCCGAAATCCGCCTCGCTGTAGGTCTGCCCCCAGCGGAAATCGTTGCGCCGTTCAGCAAGCAGTTGCACCAGCGGCTTGGCATCCGGCGGCGCCAGCTCTGCGGCGCGATCAAGATGACGCAGGCAGTTGAGCGGATGCGGCTCCAGCGTGCGAGCCGGCATGTCCCAGCCAATGCGCGCCACGGCATCGCGCACCAAGGCGTGATCCACGGAGGAAAGGTATGCGCGGAACCGGCCCAGCAGTTCATCGAATTTTGTCGTCACATCTTACTCCGAACATGCATTGATGCACAGCCGCTCCGCAGGGGATCGGGTTGCGCGGCGGCATCATTGGTCTAGATTGGTGCGCGCGCAAAGCCAAAAACGACAGGCCAACAGGTCGAAGATTAGGGAGCACGCCATGGACGCCGCGGTCGATGCGAGCACCAGCCAGTTCGAACTTAACGAGGAGCAGCGCGCCATCCAGGAGATGGCGCAGGCCTTCGCCGCAGACCGTGTCGCGCCAAATGCGCTCGACTGGGACCGTAACAAGCATTTCCCGGCCGATGTGATCCGCGAGACCGGCCCGCTCGGCCTTGGCGGCATCTATATCAGGGACGATGTCGGTGGCTCGGCACTTGGCCGGCTCGACGCCGTGCTGATCTTCGAGGCGCTGTCGCACGCCGATCCGGCTTTTTCATCGTTCATCTCGATCCACAACATGGTGGCCTCGATGATCGACCGTTTCGGCA
>NZ_RZTT01000375.1 GCF_003996995.1 Mesorhizobium sp. M7A.T.Ca.US.000.02.2.1
GAGAAGTAGACCAGCGCCACGTCGGCGCCTTTGGCATCCAGGCGAAAATCGTCGAGCGCGCGGCGCATTCGCCGCAGGTCGCGATTGGTTTCGAGGATGACCTCGAAGCCGAGCTTCTTCAGCGCCGCTGCCATCGCCTCGCCGTCATGGACCGGATTGGCGAGCGGCCGAACCAGGCGGTAGCCGTCCTCGGCTATGATCAAAGCCACGCGTCGCTCAGCCACCGCGGCGGCGGTGCTCATGAGCATCAGCAGCAAGGCAAAAAGCAAGCGCAAGTCGAACCGCCCCCCGGCTTGTCCATTTGCGCAAACATTCCACCTCTTTATGCCATGAGCAAGCCGGGCTTTTTGCGGAAGACCAGCGTTTTCAGGCAACCCGCATAGGCTTCAAAGCCTCGCTCCAGCGCAACAGCTCGTCGAGCATGGTTTTGGCTCCGCCCTGCACCTGTTCGCTGGCGTTGAAAGCGCCGTTCTCATCGAGCAGTTTCTGGTACATCGGCAGCGCGACGCCTTCCGAGATCGGCATGACGCCGACCGATGTCAGCAACGGCTTCAGCGCTTGCGCCGCGCGCAGGCCGCCGGAGACGCCGCCATAGCTGAAAATGGCTGCAGGCTTGTACTTCCATTCACGCGAGAGATAATCGACCGCGTTGACGATCGCCGGCGCCACGAAATAATTGTATTCCGGCGCCACGAAGACGAAGGCGTCGGCGGCATCGATCGCTTTCGACCAGGCCTTGGTATGGTCGTTCTTGTAATTGCCGAGCCTTGGATGGTGCGGTTCGTCCAGCACCGGAAGCTTGAACGTATCGATGTCGGTCAGTACCGGCTCGAATTTTCCATGCTCGCGCGCGAACGTCTCCAGCCACTCGGCAAAAACCGGTCCAGCGCGGCCTGGCCGCGTGCTGCCGATGATGATGTTCAACTGGTGCTTCAAGGCGGGCTCCTAGGTCTGGCGGTATCTGTTGGTGACCTACGGCAGGGCACGGCCGCGGACAAGGCGGCACCGCCATGGAGGCGGTCACAATCGGCTGAACGGATCGCCTGCTGTGACGCCTCGGGCTGCATATTTGCGCCTGCCGTTCGGTCACATGGACGCCCGCATTGCCAGCCATTACATTGGGGTATCAGCGGAGCAGCCCATGGACATCCAGCCCGCCCCCTTCATTCCCCCGGCGCCGAAGCCGCGCACCACGCCGCCCTCGACGCTGGAGATGATCCGCATCGTCTACCGCAACCCGCTCGAATTGTGGGGTGAGCACACCTACAACGAGCCGTGGATCTCGGCCAGTGGTGTTGGTGGACATCTGATCGTCGCCAATGATCCCGGCCTGATCCGCCATGTGCTGGTCGACAATGCCAGGAACTACAAGATGGCGACGGTGCGTCAGAAGATCCTGCGGCCGATCCTGCGCGATGGCCTGCTGACCGCCGAGGGCGAGGTCTGGAAGCGGTCGCGCAAGGCGATGGCGCCGGTGTTCACGCCGCGCCACATCTTCGGCTTCGCCCAGCCGATGCTGAGACGCACGCTGGACTTCGTCACCCGCTACGAAGACGGCGGCACGTCCGACATCGCCCATGACATGACGCTGCTCACCTACGACATCCTGGCCGAGACGCTGTTTTCCGGCGAGATATCGGGCGAGCCCGGCAGTTTCGCCAACGAGATCGACCGACTGTTCGAGACCATGGGTCGCGTCGATCCGCTCGATCTGTTGCGCGCGCCCGACTGGCTGCCGAGGCTGACCCGTATCCGCGGCCGCAAGACAATGGCCTATTTCCGCAAGATCGTCACCGACACTGTCAAGATGCGCGAAGCGAAATTCAAGCGCGACCCCGATGCCGTGCCGCAGGATTTCCTGACGCTGCTGCTCAAGGCCGAGGGACCCGATGGACTGACGCGGGCCGAGGTCGAGGACAACATCATCACCTTCATCGGCGCCGGCCATGAGACGACCGCGCGGGCTCTGGGCTGGACACTGTATTGCCTGGCTGAATCGCCGTGGGAGCGCGACCGGGTCGAGCAGGAGATCGACCAGGTGTTGGCGCGCGAGCCCGATCCGACGAAGTGGCTCGATGCCATGCCGTTCACGCGTGCGGCTTTCGACGAAGCGCTCAGGCTGTATCCGCCGGCGCCGTCGATTAACCGCGAGCCGATCGAACCGGAAATGTGGAAGGATCTTCATATCCCCAAGCACGCCGCGGTGCTGGTGATGCCTTGGGTCGTGCATCGCCACAGGAAACTGTGGGACCGGCCGGATGCCTTCCTGCCGGAGCGCTTCCATCCGGGAAATCGCGAAAAGATCGACCGCTTCCAGTATCTGCCGTTTGGCGCGGGTCCGCGCGTCTGCATCGGCGCCAGCTTCGCCATGCAGGAGGCGATCATCGCGCTGGCGATCATGCTGTCGCGCTTCCGCTTCGACACGACAGCCGAAACCAAACCCTGGCCGGTACAGAAACTGACCACGCAGCCGCAAGGCGGTCTGCCGATGCGGGTCACGCCGCGACAGGCATGAGACACAGCTTCAGACGGTTGTGATAAATCAAGCAGCAGGCTTGCGTTGCTGGAACTGGCCGGCGGCGCGGTAGCGCCAGAGATAGCTCGGCAGGATCGTCGCGATCGATTGCGGCTGGACGCCGAGCCCTGCAAGCGTCCTGTTGGTCTTGTTGGCGGCGTCCGAAACGATGTTGTGCTCGCGCAACTGCGTCACCTGGTCCTTGGTCAGCAGCGGATTGGGCAACAGACCGAGGATCGAGGCCTGGATGTTGGCCACCCACCACGGCACCGGCACCAGCAGCCGCTTGCGCTCGATCACGTCGAGCAGCTCTTCCATGCACTGCTTGAAGGTGAGCACCTTCGGTCCACCAAGTTCATAGATCTGGCCGCCATCCACCTTGCCGTCGACCGAGCGCGCCACCGCTTCGGCCACGTCGCCGACATAGACCGGCTGGAATTTGGTCTGGCCGCCGCCGATCAGCGGCAGCACCGGCGAATAGCGCGCCATGTTGGCGAAGCGGTTGAAGAAGCCGTCTTCGGGTCCGAAATTGATCGACGGCCGGAAGATCACGGCGTCCTTGATCGTCTCCAGCACAGCCTTTTCGCCAAGCGCCTTGGTGCGCGCGTAGTCTGATTCGGAGTCCAGATCGGCGCCAAGCGCAGAAATGTGGGTCAGGCCGGCGCCGACCGAGCGTGCGGCCTCGGCCACTGCGCGGGCGCCGAACTCGTGCACGGCGGAGAATTTCTGCCGGCCGCTCTCATGCAGGATGGCGACCAGATTGACGACGTGGTCGGCGCCCTGCACGGCGCGGTCTACCGACCAGCGCACGCGCACATTGGCCTGCACCGGCTGGATCTGGCCGACATTGCCAAGCGGCTGCAAATGGCCGGCAAGATCGGGCCGCCGGCAGGCGACCCGGATGCGATAGCCGCGCTTGGCCAACGCGCGCACGACATGGCGGCCGACAAAGCCTGACCCGCCAAAGACGACGACGAGCTTTGGGGTCTGCAGGATTTCGGTCATGGCTGGCTCCGGCGCTCGCAAGCTTGGCTGAAGCCGTTTCATAATCCGTTTCGTGCCAAAGGCAAAGGGCGACGCGTCGTCGCTATCAGCCTGTCAGAACGCTTTGCCCATACGGGCGTCGACCGAATGGCGGTTGCCGCCGCGAATGACGAAAAAGAGCAGGATCGCCGCCCAAAGCAGCGACTTTTCCGCGCCCGAATAGCCTTGGTCCATCGTGACCCAGTGGAACCAGACCGTGACCAGCAGCACGAACAGGCCGGCAAAGGCGGCCGGCCGCGTCAAAAACCCGATGGCAATGAAGATGCCGCCGAAGAATTCAGTGCAGGCCAGAAGCAACGACCACAACGCGCCCGGATAGAAACCGAGACCCTCGACCATCTCGGCAGCGCCGAAAGGATTGGTGATCTTCTGCGAACCATGGATGGCGAAAAACCCGCCGGCGACGACGCGAAGAACGGTTTCGGCACCATCGTGCAGAGCCGCGTAAAACCTGCCAAGGACCGGGATGACAAGGGCGTTGCGGGGGTTGTCCGTGCTTGCCGACATTATAGCTCCTCTGTTTTGCTCAATCAGCGCAAACGGCCGGTCGGGTCGGCCGAAGTCAAATAAACAAAAGTTGACCAAAACAAGAATGTTTTATTCATTGTGCGATCAAAACGCAGAAAACCCCGCCGAAGCGGGGTTTTCCGGGTGACATCCATGCGAAGTCAGGGGCCGACGGAGCGGCCTGACCTGAGACGGTATCAGGAGGGCGTGAAGCAAGTACGCCCACCCCAGCCCTGAACATCCGACATGGTGCCACCAACCTTCTTGCAGGCGGCGACGAAATCGGCGCTGCAATTGGCGAATTTTGCATGGCCGTTCTTGCAGTAATGGTCTTCGGTGGCGCCGCCGCTCGGGGCGGCGATGACACCCGGGCTGGTCGGCTTGGCCGGCGCGGCCTTCAGGGTGGCTGCCTGTGTGGCACCCATGAACGAGCCGAGCAGAAGGACGGCGGTCAGCATGGTGATCTTGGTGTTGGTCATGACAATTTCCTTTGATTTGGGTTGAGGTTTCCGAGGCGCGAAGGACCGGCCTTCGCGTGATGCAGGCTTTCGATTTCGGTTTGCTGCTTCCCCCGGTGTGGATCGGGCAAGCTCGCCTTGCCCTGGACAAAGCTGGGTCGCAGCAAGGCGCGGAAAGGTTCAGCAGCGCGCAAAGAAAATCGCACCGCGCCGCGCCTGCGGCGGGCAGATTTCAGATAACTATTTGATATAAAAAACTATTCAGGAAGAATAGCGTGCGGCGAATTCGGAAATGCGCTGCACCACCGCCTTGGATGCCGTGATGCCCCGCGCTTGCGCCTTCTCGGCGGCCTCTGCGCGGGCACGACCGGGCACATGCACACCGAAGCGCCGCCGCAGCCGGTCGAGCTGGTCCTTCATCCGCTGCTCGAAATCCGGATCGAGCAGCTTGGGTTCGATAGCAAGCACGAATAGTCCCGTGCCGGGGCTGTCCGGCCCGCCGCTGAACCATGGCGCGTCGAGCGACCAGTTGGCGCCCGACAGGCCCGCCGCCAGCACCTCGACCATCAGCGCGATGTTGGCGCCGCGCTGGCCGCCGAAGGCGAGCATTGCGCCCTTCATGGCGGCGGCGGGATCGGTGGTCGGGTTGCCGCTGGCGTCCAGCGCCCAGCCTTCCGGGATTGTCTTGCCCTCCTCGGCCGCTTTGCGGATGTTGACGAAAGCGGTGGCGCTCGACGACTGGTCGATGACCAGCGGCGCCCCGTCGGCGGCGGGGGCGGCAAACGACATCGGGTTGGTGCAGTAGACCGGCTTGACCGAGCCCGAGCCGGCAAGCACGGCCGGGCCGTTGGTGGCGGCGAACGACACCAGCCCGAGTGTTGCCAGCCTTCCGGTGAAATAGCCGAGCGCGCCGCATGTATAGGCGTTCTTCTGCGAGAAGATGGCGACGCCGAACAGTTTTGCCGCCTTGGCGAGGTCGTCGATGGTGCGGTCGAAGCCGGTATGCGCCAGCCCCCGGCGTGCATCGGAGAGATAGACCGCAAGCGCCGGCCGGGTGATCACCGGGTCGGCATTGCCGTCGATGCGTCCGGCTTCCAGCGCCTCGAGATAGTCGATGAAATGCGACAGACCGACCGAGGAAAGCCCTTCGGCCTCGGCTGATATGATCGAAGCAGTGAGCGATTGTGCCGCTTCCTCATTGGCGCCAGCGCCAAGTGCCGCCATCCGGCACAGTCCTTTTGCCTGGTCGAGACTGAGTTGCATGATGGCAATCCTAGGGGAATAGGGGAGTAAGGGAATAGGGGAATAGGGGAATGGTGAGCAGTGAATAGCGAATGGGGATGGAATTGTGAACGTGAATAGTGGCTGGCTACTCCCCTACTCCCCTACTCCCCTACTCCCCTAC
>NZ_RZTT01000376.1 GCF_003996995.1 Mesorhizobium sp. M7A.T.Ca.US.000.02.2.1
GCGCCCAACAGCGCCGCCGGCACCTGCGCCGAAGCCGGCAACGCAAAGCTACCAGCCGACCAATGTCACGCCGTTGCCCGCCTACGGCTCCGCCAACGCCAACACCGCCCGGCACGCGCCGCCACCACCGCAGCCGGTGCAGGACAGCATCGACGACACGCTGATGAGAGAACTCGAAGTATCGCTGGATCAGCCCCGTTCAGGCGGCCCGGTGGGCAAGCCGGCGGCGCCGCAGTCGCTCGACGACGAGATGACCAAGCTTCTCGGCGAACTCTCCAGTCAGAAGAGATGAGCAACCGCTGGGTCGCTATCCCCGCGGAAAACATCGTCGCCGGTCTACTGGTCTACTGCCGAACCACCTCGTCCGAAGCGCTAGATATCAAGGGTTTGCTGCCTTCGCCCGCCCTGAGCGGTGGATGCCGCACCAATAAAAATGGCCGGAAAACCGGCCATTTTCAGAATCGAGGTCGTTCGAGACAGCCGGCCGTGAGCCGCCGGCCTTGACCTTCAGTCGTCGCGATAGACTTTTTCGCGGCGCTCATGCCGCTCCTGCGCTTCGATCGACAATGTCGCGATCGGACGCGCATCGAGCCGCTTCAGCGCGATCGGCTCGCCGGTCTCTTCGCAATAGCCGTAAGTGCCTTCGTCGATGCGCTGCAGGGCGGAGTCGATCTTTGCAATGAGCTTGCGCTGACGGTCACGGGCCCTGAGTTCGATGGCACGGTCGGTTTCCGAAGAGGCGCGGTCGGCCAGATCGGGGTGGTTGGCGTTTTCTTGCTGCAGGATTTCCAGTGTTTCGCGCGCTTCGCGCAATATGTCATTCTTCCAGGTGACGAGCTTTGAGCGGAAGTAGGATTTCTGCCGCTCGTTCATGAACGGCTCGTCTTCGGAGGGTACGTAATCGGCGGTAACGATGTCGTTCATTCGACTCACCCAAACTGCCCCAAATTTGGCGCCTATATATTCGTCGTCCGACGCCTGCACAAGCGCAATCGGCCGCTGTTTCACGCAATTGTTAAAGTACCCCGCCACGGGTCTTTGCAGCCGCGTACGGTCGCTTTGGTACAAACTCCGCCGAGACACTTTGGATCCGGTGGCACATGCTTTCCGAGATCGGCCGTGATCCCGGGGCGATACGCAAGCGCCTTTGCAGCAAGCAGCATTGGGTGATTCGCTGTGTTTGAAGAGCACGGGCATTGTGCGCAACGCCGTTCTCGTGGCTAATCCCGGGAGGCTTCGGCATTCGGAGGTTGGGTGAGCAGGCTTTATCTGTTGCGACATGCAAAGGCTGGCTGGGCACTGCCCGGCATGCGGGATTTCGATCGCCCGCTCGACGCGTCCGGCCGTTCCGATGCCGAAATGATGGGCGCCGCCATGCGCTCCCGCCTCTATGTTCCGAACCGCACGCTCTGCTCCAATGCCAAACGCGCCAAGGAGACGCTGGAAAGCCTGGCAGGCCAGACCGACACCGGCCGGGTCCTGTTCTTCGACGCGCTCTACAGCGCCGACGCGGCCGGTTACCTCCACCTTATCAGAGACAATGGCGGATCGGGCTCATTGCTGGTCATTGGCCACAATCCGATGATGGAAGACCTCACCATGGCAGTTTCGGGCGACGGCGACGAAACTGCGCGGGCCACGCTGAACCATGGGTTCCCGACCGCGGGCCTGGCAGTCGTCCGCTTCGACGGCGATCTTGCCAGCGCCGCCCAGCGCACCGGTTATCTCGAAGCGTTCCTGACGCCGGCCGATCTCTGAAGCCATTTCAAAGCCTGGTTGTAGAGCCTATATCGGGCGGACCGTAGTCCGAGAGAGCATATTTTGGCATCATCGCTGACCACCTTCACCGACGAGGCGAGGATTGCCCTCGACACGCTGTCAGGCCGCGCCACCGGGCTTTTTTCCCCGTCGCTACGCCTCGGCGTGACCGGATTGTCCCGCGCCGGCAAAACGGTGTTCATATCGGCCCTAGTCCACAATTTAATCCATGGCGGCCGCCTGCCGCTGTTCGAGGCGCAGAAATCTGGGCGCATCGCCCGCGCCTTCCTCGAGCAGCAGCCCGACGACGCGGTGCCGCGTTTCCAGTACGAGGACCACATCGCCGCCCTGGTCAACGATCGTGCCTGGCCCGATTCGACGCGCGCCATTTCGGAACTGCGGCTGACCATCGAATATGAATCGGCTTCCGGCTGGAGCCGCATGTTTTCTTCAGGCAGACTGTCGGTCGATATCGTCGATTATCCCGGCGAATGGCTGCTCGATCTACCCCTGCTCGGCAAATCCTTCGCCGATTTTTCGCACGAAGCCTTTGAAATGGCCGTTCTGCCGGTGCGCGAGGACCTTTCGCAGAGCTGGCGGGCGTTGTCGGCCGGGATCGATCCGAACGCCGATGCCGACGAGATGACGGCGCGCCGGCTGGCCGAAAGCTTCGCCACCTATCTGAAGGCCTGCAAGCTCGACGAGCGGGCGCTTTCGACCTTGCCGCCCGGCCGCTTCCTGATGCCGGGCGATCTCGAAGGCTCGCCGGCCCTGACCTTCGCGCCCCTGGCCGGGATCGGCGACAAGCGTCCGCGCCCGGGATCGCTGCACGCCATGATGGACAGGCGCTATGAGGCCTACAAGACGCATGTCGTCAAACCCTTCTTCCGCGAACACATCACCCGCCTCGATCGCCAGATCGTGCTGATCGACGCCATGCAGGCGCTGAACGCCGGCCCCGGCGCCATGGCCGATCTGGAACGCGCGGTAACCGAGATCCTCAGCTGTTTCCGACCTGGCCGGGGCAGCTTCCTCACCGACCTGTTTTCGCGGCGCATCGACCGCATCCTGGTTGCCGCGACCAAGGCCGACCATCTGCACCACGAAAGCCATGACCGGCTGCAGGCGATCGTGCGGCGGCTTGCCGACCGCGCCGGGGCACGGGCGAATTTCACCGGCGCCGATGTCGACGTGGTCGCCATGGCGGCGGTGCGCGCGACGCGCGAAGGCACCGTCAAGCAAGGCCGGGAGACGTTGCCCGTCATTATCGGCACGCCGATCGCCGGCGAGAAGATCAACGGCGAAACCTTCGATGGAAAAACTGAAACAGCCATATTTCCTGGTGATTTACCGGAGAAAATTGATGCGGTTTTTGATCTTTCGGGAGCCGATCACAAGCAGGATGCCGCGGACCCTGCAATCCGCTTCGTCCGTTTCCGTCCCCCAAAGCTAGAACGCACGGCCGAAGGTATCACCCTGTCGCTGCCGCATATCAGGCTCGACCGTGCCTTGCAGTTCCTGATTGGAGATCATTTGGCATGATCGCGCCCCGCAAGCCGGCGGCATTCCGCATCGAGCCGGAAGCCCCACCGAGACAAGCGGCCCCTGAGCCGCGCAACGTCCAGGCCGAGACCCCGCGCAAACCGCGCGCGATGAAGGCCGATGTCGCGATGGTCCTCCCGGCGGAAGTCGATGTCTTCGACGAACCCGACATCATTGCCGCGGAGCCGCCGCCGGCCATTGCTCCCGGGAAGCGCTCGCTGCTCGGCAGCATCTTCTTCGGCGCCTTTGGCGTGCTGGTTTCGCTGGCTGTCGGCTTGTGGACCGACCAGCTCATACGCGACCTCTTTGCGCGCGCCGAATGGCTGGGCTGGCTGGCCGCCGGCATGGCTGCCATCGCCGTGCTGGCGCTTATGGTGATCCTGATTCGCGAATTCCTGGCGATCGGCCGCCTCGCCGAGGTCGAAAAGCTGCAGAAACGGGCGCTCGACGCAATCGAGCGTGACGATCCCAAGGCGGCACGATCGGTCGTCGACGAGCTGTCGGCCTTTGTCGCGGCCAAACCCGAGACCGCGGCCGGCCGGCGCGCGTTGGCCGAACTGCGCGGCGAGATCATCGACGGCGGCAATCTCGTGCGCCTGGCCGAGGCTGAAATTCTCGGCCCTCTCGATGCCAGGGCAAAGGTGATGATTCTCGAAGCCGCCAAACGCGTCTCGCTGGTGACGGCGGTCAGTCCACGCGCACTGGTCGATGTTGCCTATGTCGTATTCGAGGCCGGGCGGCTTATTCGCCGCCTGTCGGAACTCTATGGCGGACGGCCAGGAACGCTGGGTTTCTTCCGCCTGGCGCGCAGCGTGCTGGCGCATCTGGCGGTTACTGGCTCGATCGCGATCGGCGACAGTTTCGTCCAGCAGATCGTCGGCCACGGCCTGGCCGCGCGCCTTTCGGCCAAGCTTGGCGAGGGCGTCGTCAACGGCATGATGACGGCGCGCATCGGCATCGCCGCGATGGAGACGGCGCGACCCCTGCCCTTCAGCGCCGCCAAGCGTCCCGGACTTGGCGATTTCCTCTCGGCGCTGACATCGTTCGCAACCAGGAAAGACGGTGAAACGACCCCCTCCGGCAGGTGAGCCGGGCTGGAGTGTCCGGCATTCGGAATCGTTACCGGACTGCTCAGCGGCGGCCCTGCGGTGACGAAGCATTAACCAATCTTGTTCATGGTCAGACGGGTTCCAAACAGCCTCTTTGTTGCCGGGTGTCGTCGATGAAAAGCGTAATACTATCCAGCGTCCTGCCCCTGGCAGCGGTGATCACGGCAGTCGTCGGCATTGCAGGAGCGGCCTCTGCGGCGGAGCCGGACAAGCAGTTCTTCCAGTCCGCCGAAGGCAAATGGATCGGTCCCGGCGAAATCGTCGCCGGCAAGTACAAAGGCACCAAGTTCAACTGCAGCTTTACCGGCTCGACGCCCGACGGCAAGGTCGGCATGTCGCTCGACGGCGGCTGCCGGGTTGGCATGTTTACCCAGCAGATGTCGGCCAAGATCGAGCGCAAGGGCCGTGAGGGCTACAAGGGCAGCTTTATGGGTGGCGCGACCGGTTCCGGCCTCGACATCATCGGCGGCAACGTCGTCGATCCCCGCAAAGTGGTCTTCACCATCAACCGCAACCAACTGCGCGGCGTCATGCAGGCTCGCATCCCTGACGACAATTCGATGACAGTGACCATTGCCGTGCGCGTCGACGACCAGTTGGTGCCGGTGATCGGCATGAGCTTGAAGCGCGTCGATGCAGTCGAAGTCGGCTCCATCGCGCCGAACTGAAATCGCGCCGAACTGAAAAATCCGAAAAAAAGGCGGCGACCCAACGGTCACCGCCCTCTCCCTTGACCCATCGAATCAGGCGCTTAGGCCTTGATCTCAAATCAGGGCGTTAGCCTTTGATTGTGGCCGTCAGTTCGTCATAGGCCTTGCAGGCGTCGGCCAATGTCGTAGCGCCCTGATACTTGGTTGTCACCGCCTGGACCTTGGCCGTCAGATCAGCCGCTTTGGACGGGTCCTTTGTAATCGCTTCCTGCAGCGCGGTAGCCATGTCCTGCGCCTTCTTGGTCGCGATTTCCGCCGTGCACTCGGGCGCCTTCGAGCAAGCCGAACCGGCAAGCACCGCCAGGCCGACGGCAACAAACAAAAACTTCTTCATGTCAGTCATCTCCTCAAAAAGGGCGCGACTTGATCGTCGATCACCCTCCAATGGCCGAAGCCGAGCGTCCTTAGCCTTCGATTGCGGCAAGATGCAACGTGTTCCCGGCCTCAACTTGTGTATCGCGCCTGCAACATCGGCGGCGGCCCGGATTCAGGCTATTTTGTCAGCGGCAGCAAAGTTCAGCTGCGTGGCTGCAGCAGCGCCAAGACGGCGGTCGATGCGGCAAGGACAGCAGTCAGAGTCAAAGGCCCGGTCGCGCCATAGGTGTCCACGACATAGCCACCGACAACCGCGCCGATGGTGATGGCAATTTGGAAAGAGGTGACCATCAGGCTACCCGCTGCCTCCAGCGCATCAGGCGCCGCGCGCGACATATTGGTCGGCAGCACCACCGGCGCCATGCCAAAGGCGAAACCCCACAGCGTAACGAAGCCGAAGGCAACGCCGATA
>NZ_RZTT01000377.1 GCF_003996995.1 Mesorhizobium sp. M7A.T.Ca.US.000.02.2.1
GCGCTGCTCATTTCAGCCCCTCGAGATAAGCGACGATTGCGTTGAGCTCGTCGCCGTTGAGATCTGCCACTGGCATGTGGGAACCCGGCTTGATGCCTTGCGGGTCGGCTATCCAGGCGGCGAGATTGCCGCGGCTCATCGTCAGCGTTCCGGCCGCCAATGTTTTCCGGCTGGCGATGTGGGTGAGGTCGGGAGCCACCGTTCCGCCGGCCGGCGTTCCCCCGATCCTATGGCACATCACGCAGGGGCGTTTGAGGAACAGGTCCGCGCCGGCCTTGGCTTCGCCGCTCGCCGGCGCGCCGGCCGGCTGCAACTGGTCGTTCAGCCAGGCATCGAATTTCGGGCGCGGCTCGGCGATGATGAAGGTGCCCATATTGGCGTGCTGCGCACCGCAGAATTCAGCGCATTGACCGCGGTAGACGCCCGGCTTGTCCGCCTTGATATCCAGCACGTTCATGTGGCCGGGGATAAGATCGAGTTTGCCGGCCAAGCTTGGGATCCAGAAGGAATGGATCACATCGGTCGAGGTCAATAGCAGCCGCACCGGCTCGCCGGCAGGGATATGGATCTCGTTTGCCGTCGTCAGGATGCGGCTCGGCGTAGCATCCTCGTAGCGCAACTCCCACCACCACTGGTGCCCGGTCACCCTGATTGTCAGCACAGCCTCCGAGCCGATCGCAGCCAGCGTCCTGTTGGCGAAAAAGCTTAGCAGCGTCAGTCCGATCAGGATGATGGCGGTCAGTCCGACGGCGGACGCGACCACGCGCATCTTGCGGCGTTCGGCCGCTTCGTCGAGTAAGAGGGGTTCATCGCCGGGACGCGATCGCATAACCAGCGGTGCTGCGAGCGCGATCATCACCAGCACCCACACAACCGCGCAAAGCGCGGTGAAGAACCAGATCAGCCAAGCCAACTCGTCGGCTGCGGGGCCTTTCGGATCCAGCGCGGACTGCCAGCCTGCGCATCCCTGCAGAAGCAGGAGACAGAGAGCGAAGGTCATCGAAGCCGGGCGCCTCACGGTGATTTGCCCAGTGTCGCGGCATCCGGCAGGCGGTTTTCCGAGGGATGCACCATCATGCCGTCATTGCGTTGCGGCGCGGCGGAGGAGGGCGCGTTGCCGCCCAGTGCACGCACATATGCCGACAGCTCCCATATCTGGTCATCGGGTATCTTCTGGCCGAAGCTCGGCATCCCGTTCGGCCTGCCGTCGCGGATCGTGGCGTGGATGCTTTCGATCGAGCTGCCGTAGAGCCACTTCTCGTCCATGAGCGCCGGGCCCATGCCGCCACCGCCATTGGCATGGCAGCCCGAGCAGTTGAACCAGCTGAACAGGCGTTTGCCCTCGCTCATGTGGAAGGCGTTGGCCTCGAAGCTCGCCGCCTTATTGTCGGTGGGGGAGGGTCGCTGTCCGCCCGGCTCCAACGTGGTGACGGGCGTCGGCTGCTCACCTGAGCCGAGCGCCGATTGCGGTCGCGTGTCGCGCTCCTCGCGCTGGCAGGCGACCAGGGCCAGCGTCAAGGGCAGTAACAACGCCAGAGCCTGCCTCATCGCGCCGGACTCCCGGCCATGTCCAGACGCGGCACGCCGTATTGCGCCAGAACCGCGTCGATCTCGGCCTTGTGTCTGGCAAGCGCGCTATTCACATCGCTACGCAGCGCATCGTCCTCGCGCCGAAAACCCATTGAGATGTCGTACATTAGCGGCAGTTGCGGTCCGTCGATGCGAGGCGTGACCGGCGTGATCCGGAGTGACACCTTTTGCCTCTGGGCGAAATAGCCGGCGAGCGGACCCCAGACCACGGCAAGATCGATCTCGCCGTTCGCGACAGCTTCGACGATGCGCGCCGGAGGGTTGGGAGCGGAGTAGTCGCCATAGACGGGGTAGCCGATGAGGTGCCCGACGATGCCGCGGCGGCCAAGCGCCTGGACTGGCGGCGAGTTGGCGCCATCGTCGCCGATGAGCTGAACACCGATACGCAATTCTTGCAACCGCGGGTCGTTGAACGAGGCCACGTCCGGGCCGTCCTGGCGGGTTACAAAGACATAAGACGAACGGTAGTAAGGCGTGGTCGTGCGCAGCATTTCGAGATTGGCAGGCGTGCCGGGCACGAGATCGCAAAGGCCTGCCTTCAGCGTGTTGCGGATGAAGCCACGGCGCTGCGCCCACCAAGTATACGTCAGCTTGGCGCCGAGATCAGTGGCGATGATTTCCGCGATCTTGTTCTCGAAGCCTTGACCGGCCGCGTTGGAAAACGGCATGTTGTTCGGGTCGGCGCACACTCTCAACTCACGTGGATTGGCAATGGCCGGCAAGAGCAACAAGGCGAGCCCGGCCATGCCGATCGCCACCCGTTGGAACGCCTTTCGCGCCGGACGTACGGTCAAGTCCAATCCATCAAGGCAGCCGGAACACATAAAGCGTGCCTCCCGCCGTGGTAGCGTTCTTTAGATCCTTCATCGCGTTGACGAAGCCAAGTGCCGCGGTGGCATCGCGCGGGTCGAGGTCGCCGGAAACGATGGCACCGGCCCAGCCACCGACGCCTGACAGAATTGCGACATATTGGTGCCCATCGGGGCCGCGATAGGTTATCGGCTGGCCGATGATGCCGGACGATGTCTTGAATTGCCAAAGGAGATCGCCAGTCCTGGCGCTGACCGCCTTGAACCAGCCTTCCATGGTGCCGTAAAAGACGACATCGCCGGCAGTGACGACGGTGCCGCTCCACACCGGAAAGTTCTCCTTCAGGACCCAGGCCGGCTTCGCGGCGGCAACATCCCAGGCGGTGAAGGCACCACGATTGCCGCCCGGCCCGGGGATCATGCGTACGTTCATGCCGACATAGGGCGTGCCTGCGATGTAGTTTACCTCGACGCCTTCTTCATCCATGCAGAGATTGTTGTGGGGGATGTAGAGCAGGCCGGTCCTCGGCGAAAAGGCCGATGGCTGCCAGTCCTTGAGGCCGGACGCTGTCGGGCAAATGTCTCGGACCACCTTGCCGGTGCCGGTCTTCTTGTCGGGGTTTGCAATCAGGCGGCCGGTCTTCAGGTCGACGCCTTTGCTGGAATTAACCGGACCGTAGGCTGTGGCGGACAACACCTCGCCAGTGGTTCGATCAAGGATATAGAGGTAGCCGTTGCGTTCCGGTCGGACGAGGACCTTGCGCGGCTTGCCTTGCCAAGTCATGTCCAGAAGAATCTGCTCGTTGATCCCGTCATAGTCATGGAGGTCATGCGGGCTCCACTGATAGAACCACTTCGCCGCTCCGGTATCGGGATCACGCGCGAAAATACCGGACGTCCATTTGTTGTCGCCGGGCCGCAAATCCGGATTCCACGGTCCTGGATTGCCTGTGCCGTGGAAGATCAAGTTCAAGGCCGGATCGTAGGAGATCCAGCCCCACATATTGCCGCCGCCGATCTTCCAGGCTTCCGGCGGCCATGTCGTCACGCCAAGGTCTGTGCCCTTGTCCATGTCATAGTGGGGCTTGAAGTCCGGGCCGATCAGCACATCCTTGTCGGGTCCAGTGCCATAAGCCGTCCAGACAATATGCCCGTCTCCGGCATCCAGCGCCTTGACCCAGCCGCGGACGCCCATTTCGCCGCCGGAATTGCCGACCAAAACTTTGCCCTTCACCACCAGCGGAGCCATGGTGATGGTCTCGCCGATGTTGATGTTGCCGATATGAGCGTTCCAGATTGGTTTGCCTGTGTTGGCGTCGAGGGCGATCGTGTGGCCGTCCAGCGTGTTGAAGAAGATGCGCCCGTCGGCGAAGGCCGCGCCGCGGTTGACGACATCGCAGCAGGCCACCCCTTGTGCCGCCGGCTCGGGGTTGGGCTCGTACTTCCACTTCATCGGCGCGCCGGGCCTGGAAAGGTCGAGCGCGTAGACGATGTTGGGAAAGGGCGTGACGATATACATGATGTTGCCGACAACCAGCGGCGCTGCTTCCTGGCCCTTGTTCACGCCGGTGGAGAAGGTGAAGGCGACCTGCAGGTTCTTGACGTTGCCTTCGTTGATCTCGGTCAGGTCGCTGAAGCGGGTCGACGCGTAGTTCTTGGCCGGCATAGTCCATTGCCCGTCATCGGGTGGCGCGGCGGCGGCGGGCGGCGCAATAGCCGCCGCCGATGGCGGCTCCGAGGCACCGCTCAGGAATGGGCCGCATGCCAGCAGCATCACCGAGAGTATGCAGGTCCGAAAAGAATTCCAGATCGCCAATGCGCGGGCGCCTTGTCGTGCGTCAACGCGCGCCTGTGCCGGGTGCAGCCTTCCTTTCATTTGTGGATCGAGCCTCCCACGCCGGCGCCGAGCTCCGCCGCGATGTCAGCCTCGGTGCCGGCACAAAGCGGATGGCCCCAGCCCGAGGCGCTTTTGCCGCCGGGATCCAGATCGTAGACGATGGCGTCCTTGCGATTGGGATTGACTCCGGCGGGAACCTTGTCGAGGCCGAGCGCCGCGCGAACACGCCAGGCGACATTGTGATCGGCGCATGAGGAATCTCCGGAGACCCCGATGCCTCCGACGATGCTCTTTCCGTCATAGAGGGCAAGCCCGCCGCCAAACACAACGATGCCTCCAATCGGCTTGCCGACGAGCGGATCGCTGGCGCTTCCGAACGTTTTGGGATCGCCCGCATAGGCTGCGGCCTGGTTGACCGGATTGGTCTCCTGCAAGCCGAAAAGCGGCCCGCCAGGTTGCGCCCCCGCGTAGAGATTGGCCGTCGATAGGGCCATTTGCGCCAAGCTGAGCCCATTGGCCGTATTGGCCTTCTCTGCCGCGACGAGGCGACTGCCTGGCCATTGGGAATCGGCGGTGGGACCGCTGAAAGCGATCGCGCACACGGCGCCGTCGCGGGCAACGACAGCCGCCCATTCGTTGGTCTCAAAGCCTCCGTTGGCAGGTCCGCCGCTCGCTTTCACATTGGCCTTGAGGACAGCGAGCAGCTTATCGTGGTCGGCCGGGCAGGGCGCCTGTGCCATGGCTTGGCCCTGTGGGGACAGGCCACCCGCCAACACCAGGCCAAAGGCTGATAAGAAAAGCTGACAGCGGTACATTGTCCTGCCCATTCGTCGAGCATCAAAGAATCATGGAGCACTCTGTCAGACTGGAGAATGCGAGAAAGAATCCGTGATCCAATGCCGTCGGTGTCTAACTTGGGCGATGCAGGTATGTTCCTGCTTTTGGAAAAAAATGCACATTTCCCGTCCGGTGAATGGCAAGGTCGCCGTCTGTCCCGCCGGCGGCCGGCTCGTCGCACCTAGTGAGCACTTGGCATTATCGGAGAAGCGGAGCGGTTGCGGGACCATACGGACGATCCACCCGGACTCGCGACAACGCTCATTTTGCGATGAAAAATGCCTTAGTTGAGAAGGCGACGGTACTTTTTGAGGCAACTTGGGCACGCTGGTGGACGCCATAAAATTCGAAAATTGCCCGGATGGTCCCGATAGTTGGTGAAACCTCGAAATATTTTTTGTGGCGATTTTCCCTTTAAAATCAAAAGCGTAAATTTTTGACGGTTCTAGTGTCGGAATTTTAGCAGTTCTGGAAAATATTTGACAGCGATTTCAACGGGTTATACGCTGTTTGAACAATCGAGTGGGAGTAGGGAAGCTACGGTGATAAAGTCATTCGGCGGACTAGCCGACCTCCGTTTGCGACCACGCAGGTGACGCACGCAATAGACCCCACCCCCGCTCCGCGAACTGCGCCCGCGAGCGCGACCTTATACGCCTCATCGAAGTTGGAGTGCCGAGCAGCGGCAGCCTTATCGGCCGCGTGAAGACCTCAAGCGCGAGGACAAACTACGCCATGCGACCTTGCGAGCTATCCGAGAGGCGAAGCCACGAGCCCTCGACGCGACGACGCATCCACTCAACACTGCACATCGCGGAGGCGACCGAGGCG
>NZ_RZTT01000378.1 GCF_003996995.1 Mesorhizobium sp. M7A.T.Ca.US.000.02.2.1
GCGTTCTCTCAGCCATCAAGCCGGATGTGATCTGCGTCGACAACGTCATCCTGTTTCCGGCGATCAAGCAGTTCGGCAAACCCTGGGTGCGCGTCATCTCCTGCTCGGAAAACGAGATCGACGACGAGGACATCCCGCCCCATCTCTCCGGCTGCGGCGAGAACGACCACGCCGGTCACCAGCGCTACCGCGATCATTTCAACGCGGTGATCAAGCCGATCCATGACGACTTCAACGCCTTCCTCGCCGCCAACAACGAGGCGCCTTATCCGATCGGCCAGTTCTTCGAGGCCTCGCCCCATCTCAACCTGCTGCTCTATCCCGAAGCGGCAAAGTTCAAGCGCCGCCATCCGCTCGACCCGGCAAAGTTCCAGTATCTGGAAGGCTGCGTGCGGCAGGAGAAACCCTACACGGTGCCGACATTCGCCAAAAACAATGACGGGCCGCTGCTCTATGTCTCCTTCGGCAGCCTCGGCGCCGGCGATGTCGAGCTGTTGAAGCGCATCATCGCGACCCTGGGCAAG
Organism: Mesorhizobium sp. M7A.T.Ca.US.000.02.2.1; assembly: GCF_003996995.1. Lineage (GTDB taxonomy): Bacteria > Pseudomonadota > Alphaproteobacteria > Rhizobiales > Rhizobiaceae > Mesorhizobium. The sequence goes on from NZ_RZTT01000378.1 coordinate 525, forward strand.
ACGCGCTACCGGGCGCTGGTCAATGTCGGCGGCTACAAGGATCAGTACACGGACGTGCCCGGCAATGTGATCGTCGAGAGCTGGTTCCCGCAGCCTTCGGTCATCCCGCAGATCGATGCGGTGATCCACCATGGCGGCAACAACTCCTTCACCGAGTGCCTCTATTTCGGCAAGCCGGCGATCATCATGCCCTATGTCTGGGACGGCCACGACAACGCCACCCGCGTCGAGGAAACCGGCCACGGCTTCGGCATGCCGCGCTACGACTGGACCGATGCCGAGCTGATTGCCAAGATCGAAACCTGCCTGACCGACCCGGCGATGAAAGCCAAGCTGGCGAAGACATCGGCGCAGATGCGCGCGCAGAATGGGCCGGAGAAAGCAGCCGGGTTGTTGGAGACGCTGCTATGACCTCCTCCGCTCCCCACCTCCACCAAGCCACCACCCGCGCCGATCTCGTCGACTGGGGCGCCCAACCTGACGCATTGGAAGGCGCCTCCCACTCGACCGGCAAACTCGTGCACAAAGGCCCGAACAACCAGCCGGAATCCGGCATCTGGGTGTGCACGCCAGGCCGCTGGCGCCTGAGCATCCCGCGCGATGAATTGTGCCATTTCGTCGCCGGCCGCGCGACCTACCGGTCCGATGTCGGTGAGCTGATAGACGTTTCCGCCGGCACCGTGGTCATGTTCCCGGCCGGCTGGACGGGTGAATGCACCGTGCATGAGACCATGCGCAACGTCTACATGCTGGCCTGACCACGGAGCTTGACGACATGCCGACACCGCACTGGCCGAAGGCCTCGAGCGTGGAACTGGAGGACTGGGGCGGGCAGCAACACGCTCGCCGGTTCGCCGCACGCCTCGGGCAGGGTCCTGTCCCGGAACCCGGACGGATCGAGCGAATGCGGCCTGTGGTCATGCACGCCGGGCACGCGCAAGGTCACCTTTGGCGCCGACGAGTTCTGCCATTTCCTCTCAGGCCGTGGCAGCTATGTCCATGACGACGGCGAAGAGATCCCGGTCGAGGCCGGCACGCTTGTGTTCTTCCCAGCCGGCTGGACCGGCACCTCCATCATCACGCAAACGCTGATCAAGGCCTTCATGTGCCGCTGAGCACCCTTTCAAGGAAATCGACATGACCACACCCATCATGAAATCCCCGCTCACCGTTACCGACCTCGTCGACTGGGGCGTCATCCCGACCATGATCGAGGGGCAATCCCACACCTCGGGCAAGCTGCTGCACAAGGGACCGGAAGGCCGCTCCGAATGCGGGCTTTGGGTCTGCACACCAGGCAAATGGCACTGCCATGTCACCCGCGACGAGTTCTGCCACTTCCTCGAAGGACGCTGCACCTACGTCCACGAATCCGGCGAGGTCATCGAGATCGAACCGGACACCGCAGCTTTCTTCCCGCAGGACTGGAAGGGCGTCTGCACCGTCCATGAGACGATCAAGAAGGTCTACATGATCCGCTGAGCGGATCCGAGAGGATGTCCATGGATTTCTCCCCTGACCGGCCGACCTTCTTCGTCAACCCGGACTACCGGCCGATGGCAGGCACGGCAAAGCCGGTGATCGATCCGGCGACGATCGAAACAGTCGGCGCCATCGCTGCAGCCAGCGATAGCGAGATCGATGCCGTGCTCACCACCGCGACCAGGGCGCAGGCCGCCTGGAAAAAGCTCGACGCCAAGAGCCGCGCCAAGCACCTGCATGCCGTCGCCAACGCCATCGAGGTGGCCAACTTCACCCGCTGCGCCGAGCTGATGGTGCGCGAGATGGGCAAGCCCTACCCCGAAGCGATCGGCGAGATCGCCAACTGCGCGCCGATCTTCCGCTATTACGCCGAGATGGCGCGCGACGATGCCGGCAAGATCGCCGGCACGACGCAGGCCGGTTCGTTCCAGTATGCGCGCTACGAGCCCTATGGCGTATCCGTCCACATCATGCCCTACAACTTCCCGATCCTGCTGATGTGCTGGACGGTCGCCGCATCGCTCGCCGCCGGCAATGCCTGCGTCATCAAGCCGGCCGAGGCGACGACGCTGTCGACGCTGGACTACATGACCGTGTTCCGCTCGCTGCCGGAAGGGCTGGTCTCCTGCCTGCCTGGTGGAGCGGCCACGGCGCAGGCGCTGATCGCCTCCGATCGCACCCATGCCGTCGCCTTCACCGGCTCGGTCGCCGCCGGCAAGGCGGTGGCGGTCGCCTGCGCCGAACGCATGAAGCCTTGCGTCATCGAGGCCGGCGGCAGCGATCCGCTGATCGTCAGCCAACACGCGCCGCTTGAGATCGCGGCGGCCGGCAGCGTCACCGCGGCCTTCCATCTCACCGGCCAGGTCTGCACCTCCGCCGAGCGCTTCTTCGTCGTCGATGCCGTTCATGACCGCTTCGTCGCGCTGTTCGCCGAAAGGACCCGGGCGCTGCGCATCGGCAACGGCATGGACAAGACCGAGATCGGACCGCTGGTCAGCGAAAGCGCGCGGACCAAAGTCATGCGTCTTGTCGACGATGCCATCGCCCACGGCGCCAAGGCGGTGACCGGCGGACGCATCCCTCCGGCACACAACACCGGCTGGTTCTACGAGCCGACGATCCTGACCGGCGTCACCCCGGACATGGCAATTGTGCGCGAAGAATGCTTTGGACCGGTCGCCGCCATCTGCCGGGTCAGGGATTTCGACGAGGCGATCCGGCTTGCCAATGACAGCCCGTTCGGGCTCGGCGCCTCTGTCTTCACCACCGATCTGGCCGAAGCCCACGAGGCGGCTGAACGGCTCGAAGCCGGAATGGTCTGGGTCAACAACCCGCTGATCGACAATGATGCCCTGCCCTTCGGCGGCTGGAAGGCCTCGGGCCTCGGCCGCGAGCTCGGACGCCAGGGGCTCGACGCCTTCCGCCGCTCCAAGATGGTGATCATCGACCACAAGCCTGCAATCCAGGAATGGTGGTATCCGTACCCCGACAGCTGGTTCCGCGAGACCGGCGGCCGCAAGCACGTCTGAGTGTTTCGAACCTCGCCAGCTCCGGATAGCCAGCTCGGTGGCTATCCTGGGATAGCCAGTCCATGACCGGGAAAAAGCAATGCCGCCGGGCGAAGGCCCGGCGGCATCTTTCTTCGATTGGCTACTGCCGATTCAACGGCAAGTCGTTACGGCGTCGTTTCCGCCTGCATCGCGGCGGCCGTCTGGTCGATCTTGTCGGCAAGGACGCCCTGAGCCCAGGACGTGACCGCAGCGTCGACCGGCTTGTTGGCCATATCCGCCAGTGCCGCGTCGAGCGATGCATCATCGGTGCCCACCTCTGCCGCGGCAGCCGCCTCATTGGCGGCGGTGACCTCTGCCTCCTGGGCAGTGATTTCGGCCTCCAGATCCGTTATCTTCCCAGGCAAGGCCGCCTGATCTTCGGGCGTCATGGCCGCAATCTGCTCGGGCGTCAGCGACGTCAGCGCGTTCAACTGCGAATTCAGCGCATCCAGCTTCTCCTGGGCCGCTTCAGCGGCGGCCTGAGCGACCTTGGCTTTGGCGGACTGCGTCACGAAGGCCTGGATGGCAGCGAACTTCTTGCTCTTCGAGTTCATATAGGCGTTGATGTTGCGCTGAAGCGAGTTCAGCCGGCCGAGCTTGGCGTGGATGTTCTTCTCCTTGGGAACCGACGAGACCTTTGTGGTCTTGTCGACCGTGGTGTCGTCCGTTTTGGCCTTTGCCACCTGCCCCCGAGCCGACGAAGACTTGCCGTGCGAAGCGCCGCTCTTGCCATTGCTATTGCCGCCGTTACCGCCGGCATTGCCCCCGCCGTTGCCGTTGCCACCGCCATTGCCGCCGCCGTGCCCGTTGCCGCCGGCTCCGGCGAGCGCCGGAGACGCCAGAAGCGCCAATGCGGCAAGCGCCGCGAACAGAGTTTTCCGGTTTGTCATGGTAATCTCCTCGGGAATCGTCACCTGGCCCGACCGCTAGCGACCGTCCTATGAGAAATCGCTAATTGTACAGAGTAAACTTTAGACAAATGCTGTCTCAATACGCGATCTGCCGATCAGCCCGAAGCATAACCATCTGATATTAAACACGAATCAGTGCTCTTGAACGGCGATGGCACTGAAGTCCCATGCCGGCAGGACTATAGTCCTGCCGGCATCCAGCGGCATGGGTGAAAGTCGTGACGTGGCATATCGGAAAGGCTTTGAAACAGGGCAATTGATAAAGAAAGCACAAGTCTCAGCCGATACTTTCACCGCCGTCGATTACCAGCGCCTGGCCGGTCATGAAGGATGAGCGGTCGGAGACGAGGAACAGGATCGCTTCCGCGATCTCATCGGCGCTGGCCCAGCGTCCCATCGGAATCTTGGTGCGGACATAGGTTTCGATCGCCTCGCGTCCGCCCATCTGGGCGATGAACGGTTCGTTGAACGGCGTGTCGACCCAGCCCGGGCAGAGCGCGTTGACGCGGACATTGTGCCGGGCATAGTCGAGCGACATCTGCCGCGTCATTGCCACTACCGCGTGTTTGGAAGTGGCGTAAGCGATCATCTCGCGGTCGTAGAACACGCCCGAATTGGAGGCGGTGTTGAGGATGACACCACCGCCTCGTGCGACCATCGACGGCATGACCATCCTGGCCGCCAGGAACTGCGCCCGCACATTGACCCGCCATGACGCGTCCATGCCGCCGACCTCGACCTCGGTCAGCGTTCCGCCGACCTGGATGCCGGCGTGATTGTGCAGGATGTCGATGCGCCCGTGCCTCTCGATCGTGCCGGCAATGAGCTTTTCCAGCGCCCCGTCGTCCGCGACGTCAGTGGCGATCGCCTCGGCCTGCCCGCCCACTGCCCTTATGTCCGAAGCCGTTGCTTCGCCGGCGGCCTGATCCCTGTCGGCGATGACGACCACCGCGCCTTCCCTGCCCATGATCATGGCGCCGGCGCGCCCGATGCCGGAGCCGGCGCCGGTCACGACGGCGATGCGGTCTTTGAGGATCATGATGCGACTTTCAGTTCGACGGCTTGCGCTGGCGCAATTGCCATTGGGCAAGCACCACAAGCAGCACGGAAGCGACGAGCACGATCGTCGCGATGGCGTTGATCTCCGGCGTCACGCCGCGCCGGATCGACGCGAAGACATAGATCGGCAGCGTCGTCTGCGCCCCGGCGACGAAGAAGGCCACAATGAAATCGTCGAAGGAGAAGGTGAAGGCGAGCAGGAAACCGGCAACGACGGCCGGCATGATCTGCGGCAGCACGATCGAGCGGAACGTCGTCAATGGCGTCGCGTAGAGATCGCTCGACGCCTCGACCAGATTGCGGTCGAGGCTGCCGAGACGCGTGCCGACGATCATCGTCACCAGCGCCATGGAGAACAGGCC
>NZ_RZTT01000379.1 GCF_003996995.1 Mesorhizobium sp. M7A.T.Ca.US.000.02.2.1
AAATACGGCAATGCCTGATTTCGCGGTCGCGAGCCGGAAATAAAAAGCATTGGGTGTTGTCGTCGCGCAACGCCGCCTCTGGTTGCAGGCGCCGCCGGTCATGTCAACCTCCGGTTCCCGGTCCGGCCTTGGCCGACGCGAACAGCGCGACGGCGTTGGTTATACTCTGGGCCGCCTTGCCGCGCCAGTCGGCGTTGAGCAACTGCGCCTCGTCCTTGGCGTTCGAGAGATAACCGAGTTCGACCAGCACCGACGGCACGTCGGGTGCCTTGAGCACCTTGAAGCCCGCCGAACGCTGCGGATTGTTGATGAGGCCGACGCTGGTCGACAACTGGCCAACCAGCGTGTGGGCGAAACTCATCGAGAAATTGTGCGTTTCGCGGCGGATCAGGTCGATCAGGATGTCGGTGACTTCCTTGTTGTCGTTCTTGATTTCCATGCCGGCGAACTGATCGGAGAGGTTTTCTCGGTCGGCGAGCGCCTGCGCCTCGGGGTCCGAAGCCTTGTCGGAGACGGTGTAGACGGTGGCGCCGCGAATGCCCTTGACGCTGATCGTGTCGGCATGGATCGAAATAAGCAGGTCGGCCTCATGCTGACGGGCGATGCGCACGCGGTCATCAAGACGCAGGAATTCGTCTGTGTCGCGCGTCATGAACACATCATAATTGCCAACGGCTGCGAGTTTGTCGCGCAGCTCCGTGGCGAAGGCCAGCGTGACATTCTTCTCGATGGTGCCGTTCAGGCCCTCGGCACCGCCGTCGATGCCGCCATGGCCGGGATCGATGACGACGATGAACCGATGACCCGGATTGGAAACCGGTCCGGTGCCGACCCGCCCTCCCTTGTCGGTCGAAACGGTCGATCCGGTGGTCAGCGCCTGATTGGCCAGCGCCACATCGAACTCGCGCTCGGATGCCGCCGACATGTCGATGGCAATGCGGTAGCCGGTTCCGTCCTCGTTCTTGAGCACGTCGAGCTTGTCGACGGCAAAGGGACCCTTGCCGGTGAGGATCAGCCGCGAAACGCCCTCGCTAAGCGCGCCCAGACGCACGCCCTTGACCAGGCCCCGCGCCTTCAAATCCTTGGCATCAACGGCGAATCTCGTATTCGCGAGATCGATGACAAGACGGTTGGGACCGCGCAGCAGGAACCATTTGATATCGGGTTCGCGATCGAAGTCCATGACGATGCGCATCTTGGTGGCATCGCCGGCCATCTTGTAACCTTTTGCCACGAGCGGAGCGTCGGCGGCATTGGCTTTTGAGGACAAGGCAGATGAGACCGCCAGCAGCAGCAAGAGGCAGAAAGCGGCCAGGATCCGGCCGCCGACACGACATCCCTTGTCTGTGAAGTCCGCCAATCCCATCTCTCTTCCAGTCGCTCCCGGTTTGGCGCCCGGCGCCGGTCGTTTCGTCGAAATGCCGGCTAGGCCGCGAACTCGATTAACGATTGGTATCCAGAGAAGGTTAACCAAGCCTTTTCATGCAAGGGCGGAAGCTGGCTTACGCTACGGAACGGCTTTTTGCCGGCATCGGAAATCGGGGTTGCCTTCCACCCCGCCAAATCATAAAAGCGATGGTGGATCACTGCAATCCTGGAACCGCCCTCCTCCGCAGCTTCTTGCTACAGGGTCAGACGTAAAGGCGGCTCCTTTCGCTTCAGGCGAAAAGGGTTCAGGTGATCGCGACGAATTTCGCAGGCGTGCTCCCGTGGCGGGGGAATCGCCTGCGTGAGGAAAACGGCCGGGTTTGTTCCCGCGCCGGCTCTGTAGGAGCAAACAAGCTGGTCCGGTTCATCCGGGCTTTGGTTCAAAAAGTTCTGTTGGTGACGATGGCTTCAAGCGCAATCATGGAAAGGTCCGCATCAAACCGCGCCATTATGGCTGCGGGCGGCACCGCCATGGCGCTCAAGCGGCGGCCGACGGACGTTCAAATATCCGGCACCCACATCCCAGGCACGCAGCAGCAGGCTTTGCCTCGCAAGCTGCGGCTGACGGCTGCCGGGGGGAAACGAAATAATGCCCAACAAAATGCTGATAGACGCCTCCCACCCGGAGGAAACACGCGTTGTCGTCATACGCGGTAATCGTATTGAAGAATTCGACTTTGAATCCCAGGACAAGAAGCAGCTCAAAGGAAACATCTACCTAGCCCGCGTAACGCGCGTAGAGCCCTCCCTTCAGGCAGCCTTTGTCGAATATGGCGGCAACCGTCACGGTTTTCTCGCCTTCAGTGAAATTCACCCCGACTACTACCAGATTCCGGTCGCCGATCGTCAGGCACTGCTGCGCGCGGAAGCGCAGGAGGCTGAGGACGAAGAGAACGAGGACGGCGACGGTGATGATCGCCAGAGCCGCGATCGCGGACGGCGCGGCCGCCGGCGCGGCGGCAAGCCCCGCGACCGGGGTGAGCACAAGCGCGATGCGGCCGATTCCAGCGAGGCAAGCGACGCTGCCGACGAGGCGGAAGCGGGCGCCGACGCTGGTTTCGAGGAGATCTCGCACACGTCCGAGATCATCGAACATGCGGCCGATGCGTCCGAACATGCCGATGCGTCCGAACATGGCGAGGATTCCGCCGAGCAGGACGAAGGCGAAACCCGCGAAGGCGGCCCGACGTCGATCGCCGCCTCGGTCGAGGCCGATGTGATTTCCGAAGCCGTTCCGCAGGCCGAACAAGGCAGCGAAGCGACCTCCGGCGACAATGATCGCGGCATGCTGGAAGAAGTGCAGTCCTCGCATCCGGACGATCACGAGGTCGAATCGGTCGGCGCCGAAGACGCGCTGGAAGAAGTGCGCAACCGCCGCAAGCCGGTGCGCCGCCAGTACAAGATCCAGGAAGTGATCAAGCGCCGGCAGATCCTCTTGGTGCAGGTCGTCAAGGAAGAGCGCGGCAACAAGGGTGCGGCACTGACCACCTATCTGTCGCTTGCCGGCCGCTATTCGGTGCTGATGCCGAACACGGCGCGTGGCGGCGGCATTTCGCGCAAGATCACCAGCGCGGTCGATCGCAAGCGTCTGAAGGAGGTCGTTGCCGATCTCGAAGTGCCGCAGGGCATGGGCGTGATCCTGCGCACCGCCGGCGAGAGCCGCACCAAGGCCGAGATCAAGCGCGATTACGAATATCTGATGCGGCTTTGGGAAAATGTCCGCAATCTCACCTTGCAGTCCACGGCCCCTGCCCTGGTCTACGAGGAAGGCAGCCTGATCAAGCGCTCGGTGCGCGACCTCTACAACAAGGATATCGACGAGATTCTTGTCTCCGGCGAGGAAGGCTATCGCGAGGCCAAGGACTTCATGCGCATGCTGATGCCGAGCCACGCCAAGGTGGTTCAGCCGTTCCGCGACACGACGCCGATCTTCGTGCGCAACGGCATCGAGGCACAGCTCGACCGCATGCTGCAGCCGCAGGTGACGCTGAAGAGCGGCGGCTACATCATCATCAACCAGACCGAGGCGCTGGTTGCCATCGATGTGAATTCGGGCCGCTCCACCAAGGAGCACTCGATCGAGGACACCGCACTCCACACCAATCTGGAAGCGGCCGAGGAAGTCGCGCGTCAGCTCAGGCTGCGCGACCTTGCCGGCCTGATCGTCATCGACTTCATCGACATGGAGGAGAACCGCAACAACCGCTCCGTCGAGAAGCGGCTGAAGGATCACCTCAAGAACGATCGTGCGCGCATCCAGGTCGGCCGCATCTCGCATTTCGGCCTGATGGAGATGTCACGCCAGCGCATCCGCGCCAGCGTGCTGGAATCGACCATGAAGCCCTGCCCGCATTGCGGCGGCACCGGCCACGTACGCTCCGATTCGTCGGTCGCGCTGATGGTGGTGCGGGCGATTGAGGAATTTCTGCTCAAGGATTCCCGCAGCCACATCACGGTGCGGACGCCGGCGGCGACCGCACTCTACGTGCTCAATCACAAGCGCGGCACGCTGGTGGAACTCGAAAGCCGCTTCGGGCTGACGATCACCGTCGAGGCCGACGATTCGGTGGGTTCGCAGCACTATGCGATCTTCCGCGGCGCGCTGGCTGAAAAGCCGGAAGGCTTCGTCGAGGCGCGCAGCTTCCCGGCCTATGCCGAGCCGGAAGAGCCCGAGGACGAGATTGTCGTCGTCGAGGAAGATGACGAGGCGCCGGTGCAGGCCGAACAGCCACGCCAGCAGCCGCAGCAACAACAGCCCCGGCCCGCTGCCGGTGGCGAGGAAGGCGACGGCCGCGACCGCAAGCGCCGCAAGCGTCGGCGCCGGCGCGGCGGCAAGGATCGCGATCGCGAACATGGCGCCCCTGCGGACGGTGCTTCCGTCTCGGCTCCGGCCGGTGAGTTTTCGGACCCGGACTCGGCCGCCAGCGATGGCGACACGGAAGCGGACGACAACGCCCCTGTCGGTGTTGCCGAAACGTCTGAGACAGCTGAAGCTTCGGACGAAGGCCAGGGCAAAAAGCGCCGGCGCGGCAAGCGCGGCGGCAAGCGCAACCGTCGCGAAGACGGTGAAGGCGAGGCTGAGGCAAGTGCTGGCGAAACAGCAGACGCTTCTGAAGGCGAAGTCCGGGCAACCGAGGTGATCGCCAGCGAGCCGGTCGTTGCCGCACCAGCCGAAGAGCCGGTGGCGCTTGCCCCGGCAAATGACGACGCGCCGGCCACGGAGAAGCCGAAGAAGCCACGTCGCGCGGCCAAGCCAAAGAAGGCCGCGGCCGAAATTGTCGCCGATGAGCCGGCTGCGGAGGTGGAAGCACCGGTCGACACGCCGGTCACCGCATCCGACGAGGCAGCCATCGCTTCTGTCGAGGAGGCACCGAAGGCCCGCCCGTCGCGGCGCAAGCCGGCGGCGGCGAATGCGCCGGTCGAGCCGGTCGTGTCTTCGATCGTCGCGGAAGAGCCCGCGGCCAAGGCCGAGGACAAGACCGAGGACAAGCCGAAGCGCGGCGGCTGGTGGCAGCGGAAGGGCTTTTTCTAAGCCTTTCAATCGCATGAGCTAGTTCTTTGACAAAAAATCCCGCGCCGTCTCGAAGACGGCGCGGGATTTTCTTATCTGGCGCTATGCTGGATCGCGAAAGGCTAAAACGCTTCTTTGATTCCAAGCATGTCGTTGTCCCAAAACCGCTGCGCACTTTTGGGCGACATGCATCACGGCGCGAAGATCGACCAGTTCATCATCCTGGCAAGCTTTTCCAGCGCGATCGACCCCAGCTTGGAGTTGCCGTTGGCATTGAGACCTGGCGACCAGACGGCAAGCGACGCCACGCCCGGCACGATGCCCAATATGCCTCCGCCGACACCGCTCTTGCCGGGGATGCCGACGTGGAAGGCGAAATCGCCGGAGCCGTCATAATGGCCGCAGGTCAGCATCATGGCGCCGATGCGGCGTGCCCGCTCGGCCGACACCACGGAATGCCCGGTCGCCGGGTTCTTGCCGCCATTGGCGAGGAAGCGGCCGGCGAGCGCCAGTTGCCGGCAACTCATGGCGATGGCGCAGTGGTGGAAGTAGACGCCCAGCGCCAGTTCCGGCGCATGGTGGAGATTGCCAAAGGATTTCATATAGTTGGCAAGCGCGAAGTTGCGGTAGCCGGTGGCGCGCTCGGACGCCGCGACCTCGCGGTCGATGATGATCGTCTCGTCGTCGGCGAGGAACTGGATGAAGCGCAGGATCTCGCCGATCGCCTCGCGTGGCTGGTGGCCGGCAAGCAGGATGTCGGAAATGACGATGGCGCCGGCATTGATGAACGGGTTGCGCGGAATGCCGTTCTCATGCTCGAGCTGCACGATCGAGTTGAACGGATTGCCTGACGGTTCGCGGCCGACCCGCTGCCACAGCGCGTCGCCGACATTGCCGAGCGCCAGTGTCAGGGTGAACACTTTCGAGATGCTCTGGAT
>NZ_RZTT01000037.1 GCF_003996995.1 Mesorhizobium sp. M7A.T.Ca.US.000.02.2.1
GTCTGTCATCCGGCGGCTGTGCCGGCAAGTGATCGTCATGCGCGAAGGCGTGATCGTCGATGCGAACGCCACCGACGCCTTGTTCGACAAGCCGCAGCAGGCCTACACGCGCGATCTCATCGCAGCCATTCCGCTGCCCGAGATCGATGCAAGCTGGCTGGACATTCCTTCCGCCGCCAAGGCGCCGACATGAATGCATACGCACGCCGAAGAGCGGGCCTCGGGCGTGCGACCACAAAGACCCAAGTCCCGCCAAATGGAGAGGACTGACATGAAGACCACAATCGCAATTGCAACGCTGGCCGCCGGGATGCTCGGCAGCGCCGGCATTGCCTCGGCGGATTCGATCCCGGGCATGCGCGGCCACGACCACACCGGCATCACCGTTCCCGACCTGAAGCAAGCGGTCGACTTCTTCACCGAAGTGGTCGGCTGCAAGAAGGCGATGTCGTTCGGTCCGTTCGCCGACGACAAGGGCACCTTCATGCAGGATCTCCTGGGCGTCGACCCGAAGGCGGTGATCGAAGAGGTCACCATGGTCCGCTGCGGCTATGGATCGAACATAGAGCTGTTCAAATACACCGCGCCCGACCAGAAGAACCTGACGCCGAAGAACAGCGACATTGGCGGCTTCCACATCGCCTTCTATGTCGACGACGTCGCTGCCGCCAAAGCCTATCTCGAAGGCAAGGGCGTCAAGACGCGGATGGGGCCGCTGCCGGTCAAGGAAGGGCCGGCCGCCGGCCAGACCATCCTCTATTTCCAGGCGCCGTGGGGGCTGCAACTGGAAGCGATCAGCTATCCCGACGGAATGGCCTATGAGAAGGACGCCGAGACGGTGCTGTGGAGCCCGAAGAACCCGGAAAAGTGACCCGGCAGCGCGCTTGCGCGATGACACGCAGGCGCGGCTTCGGGTAATCGTTTCGACATAAAACTTTAAGCTTGAAATATATTGTTGCCGGCGCGATACTGAATTCCAGCAAGCGAAGAGGAGATCGCAGACATGAAGGTTGCGGTTCTCGGCGGCGGACCAGCCGGCCTCTACTTTGCCATTTCAATGAAGCTGAGGGACGCCGCGCACGATGTGACGGTGTTCGAGCGCAACCGCGCCGACGACACGTTCGGCTGGGGCGTCGTGCTGTCGGCCGAGACGCTCGACAATCTGTCGAAAAACGACCCGGTCAGCGCCGTCTGGATCAAGAAGCACTTTGCCTACTGGGACGACATCGCCGTCATCCATGACGGCGTGCGCACGGTCTCGTCAGGTCACGGTTTCTGCGGCATCGGCCGCAAGCGGCTGCTGGTCCTGCTGCAGCGCCGGGCGCGCGAACTCGGCGTCAAGCTGATGTTCGAGACCGACATTGCCGATCCCAAGCCCTACATGGCGGCGCATGATCTGGTCGTCGCGGCCGACGGCCTGAACTCCAGGGCGCGCAACGCTTTCGTCGACATCTTCAAGCCCGACATCGACACCCGCAAATGCAAGTTCGTCTGGCTCGGCACCAACCAGAAGTTCGACGATGCCTTCACCTTCATCTTCGAGAAGACCGAGCATGGCTGGGTGTGGGCGCACGCCTACCAGTTCGACAGCGACACCGCGACGTTCATCGTCGAGTGCAGCGAACAGACCTGGACTGCTTTCGGCTTCGGCGCGATGTCGCAGCAGGAATCGATCGCTGTCTGTGAGCGGATCTTCGAAAAACATCTCGGCGGCCACGCCTTGATGACGAATGCCAACCATATCCGAGGTTCGGCCTGGATCAATTTCCCGCGCGTGCTGTGCGAGCGCTGGTCGTACAAGAACCTGGCGCTGATGGGCGATGCGGCGGCCTCAGCCCATTTCTCGATCGGCTCCGGCACCAAGCTGGCCCTGGAAAGTGCCGTGGCTCTGGCCGAGTATGTCGAAACCGAGCCGGACCTCGACGCCGCCTTCCGTAGATATGAGGATGCCCGCCGCACCGAGGTGCTGAAGCTGCAATCGGCGGCGCGCAATTCGCTGGAATGGTTCGAGGAGGTCGAGCGCTATCTCGGCCTCGATCCGGTGCAGTTCAACTATTCGCTTTTGACCCGCTCGCAGCGTATCAGCCACGAGAATCTGCGGCTGCGCGATGCCGAATGGCTGGGCGGTGCGGAGGAATGGTTCCAGCGCCAGGCGGGCGCCGGCGGCAACACCCTGCGCCGCGCGCCGATGTTCGCGCCGTTCAAGCTGCGCGACATGAGGCTGCAGAACCGCGTCGTCGTCTCGCCGATGGCGCAGTACAAGGCCGTCGACGGCTGTCCGACCGACTGGCATTTCACCCATTATGCCGAGCGGGCCAAGGGCGGCGCCGGGCTCCTCTATATCGAGATGACCTGCGTCAGCCCGGAAGGCCGTATCACGCCCGGTTGTCCCGGTTTCTATGCGCCCGAACATGAGGTGGCGTGGAAGCGGCTGGTCGATTTCGTCCACACCGAGACAGAAGCCAAGATCTGCGCCCAGATCGGCCATTCCGGCGCCAAAGGTTCGACCCGGCTTGGCTGGGAAGGCACCGACGTGCCGCTGGTCTCCGGCAACTGGCCGGTGATCGCCGCCTCGGCCGTGGCGTGGTCGCCGCAGAATCAGGTGCCGAAGGCGATGGACCGCGCCGACATGGACCGCGTGCGCGACGAATTCGTGGCTTCGGCCGAGATGGCCGATCGTTGCGGCTTCGACATGCTCGAGATCCACGCCGCGCATGGCTATCTCTTGTCGTCCTTCATCACGCCGGTCACCAACCGGCGCACGGATGAATATGGCGGTTCGCTTGACAATCGGATGCGCTATCCCCTCGAAATCTTCCGCGCGGTGCGCGCTGCCTGGCGGGCGGAGAAGCCGATCTCGATGCGCATTTCGGCCAATGACTGGGTGGGCATCGAGGGCGTCACACCGGCCGACGCGGTGGAGATCGCACGGCTGCTGCACGAGGCCGGCGTCGACATCTGCGACGTCTCGGCCGGTCAGACCTCGGCACTGGCAAAGCCGGTCTACGGCCGCATGTTCCAGACGCCGTTTTCCGACCGCATCCGCAACGAGGTCGGCATGGCGACGATGGCGGTCGGCAACATCTACGAGCCGGACCATGTCAATTCGATCCTGATGGCCGGCCGCGCCGATCTGGTGGCGCTGGCACGGCCGCATCTCGCCGATCCCTACTGGACACTGCATGCCGCCGTCACGCTCGGCGACCGTGGTGTCAAATGGCCGGATCCCTATCTGCCCGGGCGCGACCAGCTCTACCGTCTGGCCGAGCGCGACGCCGCAGCGGGGCTGAAAGTATGAACGCTTTTCGTCTGCCACGTCAGCGCTATACCCCCGCCCCTCGCCCCTCCCCACAAGGGGGAGGGGGACCGCGTCGCATTCGACTCAGCCGGCACCGCATAAGTTTGCAACGGACAGGTGCTGTCGTAGCCTTCTCCCTCCCCCTTGTGGGGAGGGTTAGGGGTGGGGGTACTTGGCGCCATGTTCTGAGGATTGAAGCATGATCGCCGGCAAGCATGCGCTGGTCACCGGCGGTGGCTCCGGCGTCGGGCGGGCCATCGCGCTGGCGCTGGCTGCTGCCGGCATCGATGTCACCATCTGCGGCCGCCGGGAAGCCGAGCTCACTGAGGTGGCCGGCGAGAACGGCCGCATCTTCGGCATTGCCGCCGATGTCACCGACGAAGTGGCAATGGCGGCGCTCTACGAGACGGCGCAAGCCGCGCGCGGACCCTTCGACATCGTCGTCGCCAATGCCGGTATGTCCGGCAGCGCGCCGGCGCACAAAACCGCGCTCAGCGACTGGCAGCGGACGCTCGACGTCAATCTGACCGGCGCCTTCCTGACGGTGAAGCCGGCGCTGGCCGGGATGGCCGCGCGCAAGGCGGGGCGGATCGTCTTCATCGCCTCCACGGCCGGACTGAAAGGCTACGCCTATGTTGCGCCTTACGTCGCCGCCAAGCATGGCGTCGTCGGCCTGATGCGAGCTCTTGCCGCTGAGACGGCGAAATCGGGCGTCACCGTCAACGCGGTGTGCCCAGGCTTTGTGGAAACCGAAATGCTGGAAGAGTCCATCCAGCGCATCATCGAGAAGACCGGCCGCTCGGTCGAGCAAGCGCGGTCAAGCCTCGCCTCGACCAACCCGCAAGGCCGCTTCATCCAGCCGCAGGAGGTCGCCGCCGCCGTGCTGTGGCTCTGCGGCGACGCCGCCCAGTCGATAACCGGACAGGCGATTTCCATCTCAGGAGGCGAAACATGGTAGCCGGCCCCCTGCCCGCGCCGTCGGGACCCGGCAAGGACCGCTTGCGGCTGTGGATCAGGCTGCTGCGAGCCTCGCGCACGATCGAGGCCGAACTGCGCGAGCGGCTGAAGAAGGAGTTCAACACGACGCTGCCGCGCTTCGACGTGATGGCAGCGCTCTATCGCGCGCCGGAAGGCATGCTGATGAGCGACCTGTCGCGCTTCCTGCTGGTCTCCAACGGCAATGTCACGGGCATCGTCGACCGGCTGGTTTCGGAAGGACTTGTCGCCCGCGCGAGGCGCAATGGCGACCGCCGCACGTCGATGGTGCGGCTGACCGAGGAAGGCACGCAAGCCTTCGCCACAATCGCCGCGGCGCATGAAGGCTGGATCGGTGAATTGCTGGGCAAGGTCAGCGAGGACGACGCGCGCCGGCTGACCGGCATGCTGACCTCGTTTCGCAGCAACTGGGAGGGACGCGAATGACCGCAATGGCCGGGCGCAAGCCGAAGCATTTCCTGTGGGAGGTCGAGGGCAGGATCGCCAAGGTCCGGCTCGACCGGCCGGAGCGCAAGAACCCGCTGACCTTCGACAGCTATGCGGAACTCCGCGACACGTTCCGCGACCTCGTCTATGCCGACGATGTCGACGCCGTGGTGTTCCTCTCCAATGGCGGCAATTTCTGCTCCGGCGGCGATGTCCACGACATCATCGGCCCGCTGGTCAAGATGGACATGAAGCAGCTTCTCGCCTTCACCCGTACGACCGGCGATTTCGTCAAGGCGATGCTGAATTGCGGCAAGCCGATCATTGCTGCGGTCGACGGTGTCGCGGTCGGTGCCGGCGCCATCATTGCGATGAGCTCCGATATCCGCATCGCCACGCCGGAAGCCAAGACCGCGTTCCTGTTCACCCGCGTAGGCCTCGCCGGCTGCGACATGGGCGCCTGCGCGATCCTGCCGCGCATCATCGGCCAGGGCCGCGCCGCAGAACTGCTCTACACAGGCCGCACCATGACGGCTGATGAAGGCGAACGCTGGGGGTTTTATAACCGGCTGGTCGATGCCGCCTTGCTGGAGGCCGACGCGCTCGACATGGCGGCGCGCATCGTCTCCGGCCCGACCTTTGCGCACGGCATCACCAAGACGCAGCTCAACCAGGAATGGTCGATGGGTCTCGACCAGGCGATCGAGGCGGAAGCCCAGGCACAAGCGATCTGCATGCAGACCCGCGACTTCGAGCGCGCCTACAAGGCGTTCGTGGCCAAGGAAAAGCCGGTGTTCGAGGGGGATTGAGGATGATGCATTCCGTGGAGACGTCGGCGGGGCAGCGCTCCCCTCTGTCCTACCGGCGCCGTAGAGCGCAGGGCCTGGAGAATAGTGGTGGAAGCACCCATGCCTGATCGTTCCTTCCTCCATTGGCCATTCTTCGAAGACCGCCATCGCGAACTGGCCGAGCGCCTCGATGCATGGTGCACGACCAACCTGCCCGTCGATCACCATGATGTCGACGCCGCCTGCCGCGAGCTGGTCAGCAAGCTTGGCCGAGACGGCTGGCTGAAGCCGACGGCGATCGACCCAGACAATCCTGGCCCCCTCGACGTCCGCACCCTGTGCATCACGCGCGAGACGCTGGCGCGCCATGACGGGTTGGCCGATTTCGCCTTCGCCATGCAGGGGCTTGGCACCGGCGCGCTCAGCCTGTTCGGCACGCCGGAGCAGCAGCAATGGCTTGCGAAGACACGTGCCGGAAAGGCGATATCCGCCTTCGCCCTGTCGGAACCGCGCTCGGGATCGGATGTCGCCAACACGGAGATGACGGCGACCCGCGACGGCGACAATTACTTTCTGTCGGGTGAAAAGACCTGGATCTCCAATGGCGGCATCGCCGACCTCTATGTCGTCTTTGCCCGCACCGGCGAGGCGCCGGGCGCCAAGGGGCTTTCCGCCTTTCTTGTGCCTGGCGACGCAAGGGGCCTTGGCATCGCCGAACGGCTGGAAGTGATCGCGCCGCATCCGCTGGCGCGCCTGTCTTTCGATCAGGTCCGCCTGCCCGTCGCCGCGCGGATCGGCAAGCCCGGCGACGGCTTCCGTATCGCCATGTCGGTGCTCGACGTGTTCCGCTCGACCGTTGGTGCGGCGGCACTTGGCTTTGCTCGCCGCGCACTGGATGAAAGCATCAAACGGGTGTCCGAACGCAAACTGTTCGGCGCGCCAATGGCCGAACTGCAGATGGTGCAGGGTCATATCGCCGATATGGCGCTCGACGTCGATGCGGCGGCCCTGCTGGTCTACCGCGCCGCGTGGACCAAGGACATGGGTGCCGCGCGGGTTACCCGCGAGGCGGCGATGGCCAAGCTGTTTGCCACCGACAAGGCGCAAGAGGTGATCGACAAGGCTGTGCAGCTGCATGGCGGCGACGGCGTCCGCAAAGGCCATATCGTCGAAAGCCTGTACCGCGAGATCCGCGCGCTGCGCATCTATGAAGGTGCCTCCGACGTGCAGAAAGTGGTGATCGCGAGGCAAGTGATGGGCGCGGCCTGACGGCAGAGATTTGACGGGCGTTCGATTTTGAAAATTGGGTTTTGGAATACCGGGAGGTTTTGAATGCACAGGATTCTGCAGCCGGAAGGCTGGGCGAAACCTGTCGGCTACGCCAATGGCGTCGCGGCACGCGGACAGGTCGTCTTCGTCGGCGGACAGGTCGGCTGGAACGGGCAATGCCAGTTCGAGACCGACGATTTTGTCGGCCAAGTGCGGCAAACGCTTCAGAACATCGTCGCGGTGCTGGCGGAAGCCGGTGCCGGGCCGCAGCACATCACCTCGATGACCTGGTATTTCACCGACAAGGCCGAGTATTTGGCCAACCTCAGGGGCATCGGCGAGGCCTATCGCGAGGTCATCGGCCGGCATTTTCCGGCGATGGCCGCCATGCAGGTGATGGCGCTGGTCGAGGATCGCGCCAAGGTGGAGATCCAGGCAACTGCAGTCATCCCGGAATAGGTGTACTGATATTCAGGTGATGCCGGCCTGCAAACGGCAGCTTCCTGCGCTTCCGGTGCTCACGTACGAAAAGTACGCTCCGCTCCGGTTCTCGGAACCCACCGTTTTCGACTCGGCCTGACCTGAATCTCAACACACCTCGGCTACTCGCGAAGGCCCGCCTGTCTCAAAATCGGCAGCACGTGATCGCAGAAATAAGGCAACTCCCTGGTGTAGTTGACGAAGGACAGCGCGATGCCCTGGTAGCCATGCCCTGCAATGGCGGCCATGTCGGCGGCGATCGTTTCCGGCGTTCCGATCAGCGGGTAGGTGCCGGCGCCGCCGGCGAAGCGTTGCCGGTAGCGGTCATAGGCGTGCGGGTCGTGGGACTGCGAGAATTCCTTCTTGCCCGCCATATGGGCATCGACCGCATCGTGGTCGGCCATATCGACCGCATAGCGCGCGTAGTAGGCCTGCGCCTCTTCCATCGTCGGGCGGCAGACGACATGTGCCACGGTGTAGACGCCTACGTCGCGGCCTGCCTTGTCGGCCCGCTCGCTGATATCGGCGACATGCTTGCCGGCATCGCTCATTTCCGAAAAGGTCGTGAACAGATAATCGCACCGGGCGGCGGCGAAATCGCGGCCCGGCCCACCGAAGGCGGCGTTCATGGTCACCGGGCGCGGAACCTGCAGACTGGCCGGCCGGCTGACGGCTTCCTTGAGGCGGTAATAGGTGCCCTCATAGTCGAGCGGCTCGGCCGAGGCATAAAGCTTTTCGAGGATTTCGATCCATTCAGCCGCTTGGTCGTAGCCCTTCTCGACCAGCGGCGTGCCTAACATGCCGAATTCCTTCGGGTTCCAGCCGCAGACAATGTTCAAGCCCGCGCGGCTCTGGCTGATATGGTCGACCGTCGCCAGCGCCTTGGCGGCATAGAGCGGATGCACCAGCGGCACATGCACGGTCATGAACAGCCCGATCTGCTCGGTGGCCATGGCAAGAGCCGCCGCCCAGGTGAAGGTCTCGAACGACCATTCCCGCACCTTGTTGCGGCCGCCAAAACCGCGCCAGCGCGCGATCGGCAGCATGAACTCCAGCCCGGCGCGGTCGGCGATCTGAGCCGCCGTCACATTATCCTGCCAGCTCGCCGTCCAGCGTTCCGGAACGTCTGTGATAGCAAGGCCGCCATCGGCATTGGTCGAAAAGACGCCAAGCTTCAATCTGTTCGGGCCGTGCAAAGGGTGTGGTTTGTTCATGTCGCGACCTCCAAGCGAGAGAGCACACGCTAGGCCCGCGCCGAGATATTTCAAGCCTGAAATAGCTTCGGGTCGCCATCGCTCGCGGGTATCGGTTCCAGCGGGCCGCACGGTGTCCGCCACGCAACCGACACCGCAGCTTTTTAAGCTTAAAACTTTCGCCTTGAAAAGCGCCGCACTTTGGATAAGCATTCCACAGTCGATGGCGATTGCCTTGCCGGACGGGCTTGCCGGCCAGTCCATCGTGCAGACCAGTCCATCGTGCCGGCCAGTCCATCGTGGGTGCTCCGGGTGGGAGTCTCAGTTCTTGTCGTTCATACTGTCCCAGTCATCATCCAATGCGCGCCATGCCTTCGATGACGTGCGCGCGCAGATCCGCGATCTGCAACAAAAAACGTCGCCAACCATGACCGCATTGGTCGCTGCCATGAATTGACGCCCTGCGGTGCGGGGCGGCAAAAAACCGTGCGGGAGCAACCCGCCCGATCAACAACAGAGGGAACACAAATGAGCTTTACACGTCGCAAATTGCTTCTTCTCGCCGCCGCCATCGGCATCGCCGCCGGCCCCGCCACCGCTTATGCCGCCGATGTGCTCAATGTCGGCGCCTACCCGACCAATCCACCCTTCGAGTACAAGAACGAGAGCGGCACTTTCGAAGGCTTTGAAGTCGACATCGTCAACGAAGCCGCCAAGCGCATCGGCATGACCACCGACATCGCCGATCTCGGTTTCCAGGCACTGTTTGCCGCCACCACCTCGAAGCGCATCGACGTCGCCATCTCGTCGATCACCATCACGGCGGAGCGGCTGAAGTCACAGTCGTTCACGCAGCCCTATTATGATTCGGACATGGGCATCGCCACCAAGACCGACAGCGCGATCAAGGCCGAGGCCGACCTCAAGGGCAAGATCATCGGCGTGCTGTCCGGCTCGACCGGCGAAACCTGGGTCAAGGCGCATCAGGAAGCCGATGGCTTCAGCGACGTGAAGGGCTACGACACGCAGCAGAATCTGCTGCTCGACCTCAGCGCCGGCCGCGTCGATGCGGCCGTCAGCGACATTCCGGGCATGGAGTATTCCTTCACCAAGATGAAGGACCTGGTCGTCAAGGAGCGCATCAAGACCGGTGAGCAATACGGCCTGATGATGACCAAGGACCACCCGCTGCTCGGCAAGCTGAACGATGCGCTGAGCGCGATGAAGAAGGACGGCACCCTGGCCGCCATCCACAAGAAGTGGTTCGGCAGCGACGCGCCGGCCGACTCCTCTACCATGAAGGAAATGCCGCTGCCGAAGGCCTGAGCTGAAAGCTGCGCTGACATCGTGCCGGCTTTCCAGGCCGGCACGATTCATTTCATGCTCCAGCGCCGGCTTCCGCGCCGACCGCCTCGCTATCTGCGAGGCATATTGGTTTTAACCTGAGCATGATTGCTCTCGGGTTCGGGAACGCTCCCATGTCGCTGCTGGATACCTTCTTTAACCCCGACGTCATCATGTCCAGCCTGCCGGCGCTGCTGCGCGGCTTCCTGAACACGCTGCTGCTCGGCATTTTGAGCATCGGCATCGGGATCCCCATCGGCCTGGGGATCAGCCTGGTGCGGCTCTATGCGCCGAAGCCGCTGCGCTGGCTCGCGGTCGGCTACACCGACATCTTCCGCGCCCTGCCGGTGCTGGTCGTGCTGATCCTGATCTACTACGCGCTGCCCTTCCTCGGCATACGCCTGTCGTCCTGGGCCTCGGCGGTGACGGCCTTTGCCTTCATCATGTCGGCTTACTCGGCAGAAGTGTTCCGTTCCGGCATCGAGAGCATTCCGCGGGGCCAGTTCGAGGCGTCGCAGGCGCTTGGCCTGCCGTTCCTCCTGACTTTGCGCAAAGTGGTGCTGCCCCAAGCGATCCGCGTCGTCATCCCGCCGATGACCAGCAACTGCGTTTCGATGTTCAAGGACACCTCGCTCGCCTCGACCGTGGCGCTGCCGGAACTCTTGAAGGAAGCGACCAACGCGCAGTCGCTTTACGCCAACCCCTCGCCGCTGATCGGCGCAGCCCTTGTCTATCTCATCTTTCTCTGGCCGATGGTCCGCCTCGTGAGCCTGCTTGAAGAGCGCTTCAAGACCGAAAAGAAGCGCTGACCTCGTCAACCGATCCCACCCCGCCCAAGTCCTCCGCAGGAGCCTACCCCGTGAACAAGCACCAGACCGACAATGCGAATGCCACCGCGTTCCCCGTCGACGCCATCCGCGCCATGTTTCCAGCCCTGCAACGGGCCGGCGACTTCATCTTTTTGGACAATGCCGCCGGCGCGCAAATTCCGCAGAGCGTGCTCGACGCGGTGACCAACCATCTGGTTTCGCACAATGTGCAGCGTGGCGGCCGCTATGGCCGCAGCGTCACGGTCGACCAGTCGGTCGCCGATGCGCGGACAAGCGTCGCGCTGCTGATCAATGCCTATAGCCCGGCGGAAATCTGCTTCGGCATGAACGCCACCTCGTTCATCCGCCTGGTCAGCCTCGGCATCGGCCAGATGCTGCAGGAGCGCGACGAGATCGTCGTCACCGACATGGACCACGACGCCAACATCGCGACCTGGCTGGCGCTGGAATCGGCCGGCGCCAAGTTCAAATGGTGGCGCATGCGCGAGGACGGCAATCTGCATGTCGACGATCTGCGCCCGCTGGTTTCCGACCGCACCCGTCTCGTCGCCTGCACGGTCACCGCGCATTCGATCGGCTCGATCGTCGATGTCGCCGCGGTGGCCGAGATCGCACATGCGGCCGGCGCCGAAGTGTTCCTCGACTGCGTGCATTACGGACCGCACGGGCTGATCGACGTGCAGGCCTGGGATTGCGACTATCTCGTCTGCTCCGGCTACAAGAATTTCTCGCCGCATATGGGCTTCCTGTGGGGCCGCTTCGAAACGCTGAAGCGGCTGCCGACCTTCCGCGAGGATTTCATCCCCAACGAGCCGCCGTACAAGGTCGAGGCCGGCACCTTCATCTACGAGAACGTCTCGGGGATGGATGCCGCCGTGCAGTATCTCGAACTGATCGGCCGCAATCTGGCGCCGTCCAACAACCGCTCGCGGCGCGACAACATCGTTGCCGGCATGGGCGCCATCCGCGACTATGAGCTGGTGCTGGCGCGTGAGATGCTGGCCGTGCTGAAAGGTTGCGGCGCGACCATCTACGGCGTTGCCGACGAGGCCCGCATCACTGAGCGTGTGCCGACCTTCTGCTTCAACATCGGCACACTGTCGCCGCAGCGGGTCGTCGAGGAAATGGCCGAGATGCAGATCGGCATCCGCGACGGCCATATGTATGCGCCGCGACTGATGAAGCGTCTCAACCTCTCAATGGACAGCGGCGCCATCCGCGCCTCGCTTGTCCACTACAACACAGTTGAGGAGATCCAACGTTTCGGCGAGGCACTGCGCGCCATCATCGCCAAGCTGTCGTGATCGGCGTCTAGAGCGAGATGCAGTCAGGCCGAACCGGCGTGGGCTCCATCTACCTTCAGCGCATTTGTGCGACGCCAAGTTATTCCACCTAGCTGAAATGGACGTTAGGATCGCGCCCGAAGCGGCCATTCGGATATGCATTTTGGGGACGGTGGGAACGGGGCCGACAACGGACTGTCAGCATTTATCGGTAGAATGGCTATTGAGTCGGCCAGGCTCTCATCGCGACATCAGCGATGCGGTGGAGTTCGTCTGGCTGGGCTCCGCTCGCGGCCTCGACGGCGATGCCGCGCAGAATTGCAACCAGGTATCCTGAGAGGGCACCTGTATCGGTGTCCTTGCCGACATTACCGTCTATCTGAGCACGTTCGAGACGTTTAGCTATCTGGTTTCTAAGTTGCCCGCGTCGAAGATTTGTCTCCTTGCGGGCCGACGCGCTGTCGTCGCTCCCTATCAGGGCACCATGCACCATAAGGCAACCTGGCGGATTTCTCGTGTCGGAGTGGAACGCGCATGCACCATATATCAGCCCCGCAGCAAGCGCGCGTGCAGTTGGCGCGTCCAAGGCATTCTGGATGAAATGCGACGTCTCGCGGTCATAGCGGTCGAGCACCTTCAGGAATAACTCTTCCTTGTTGCCGAACGCCGCGTAGAGACTGGGGCGCGTAATGCCTAGCTCTTCAGTAAGGTCAGTCAGCGATGTGCCCTCGTAGCCCTTGCGCCAGAAAAGCCGCATCGCCTGCACGAGTGCTTTCTCGGTATCGAACTCTCTCGGCCTGCCCATAGTCACTCACTCTCTTTATTGTACCGACTGGTATATTATCGCTTGACGCGTGAATCGATCTGCCTTTTATATACCGATCGGTAGACAATGGGGAAGTGAAGCGATGTCGAAGCTGTTGATCTTTTGTACTGCGCTGTTGCTGGCCACGCAGACCGCCAGCGCCAACGTTAAACCGTTTCCGGCCAGCTTCGAAGCGCGCGAGGTCAAGACGGACGGTGTGACGATCCACGTGCGCGTAGGTGGTTCCGGTCCTGCGGTACTAATGCTGCACGGGTACGGTGAGACGGGAGACATGTGGGAGCCGCTCGCCGTTGAAATGGCAAAGGATCACATGGTCATCGTGCCGGATCTACGTGGCATGGGTCTGTCGTCTCATCCTGAGACTGGCTACGACAAGAAAACTCAGGCTGCCGACATGGAAGCAGTGCTGCGCAGCCTAAATATCCAAAGCGTCGATCTCGTCACGCATGACATTGGCAATATGGTGGGTTTTGCCTTTGCTGCGCAGCATCGGGATCAGGTGTCCAAATTTGTGCTGATCGACGCACCTGTTCCCGGCGTCGGCCCCTGGGAAGAAATACTCAAGAACCCGCTTCTCTGGCATTTCAGGTTCGGTGGACCGGATATGGAGCGGCTCGTGGCAGGTCGGGAGCGGATTTATCTCGACCGATTTTGGAACGAGTTTTCTGCCGATCCATCACTTTTCGACGAAGCGTCCCGTGAGCACTATGCCGCTCTCTACGCTTTGCCGGGCGCGATGCACTCCGGCTTCGCGCAGTTCGCAGCCTTCGACCAGGACGCGCTCGACAACAAGGCGATCCTGGAAACGTCAGGAAAGCTGAAGATGCCCTTGCTGGCAATCGGAGGAGAAATGTCGTTCGGTACTCAAATGGCGACGGTGATGCGCTTCGCCGCGAACAACGTTACCGAGGGCGTCATTCCCGGTTCGGGACATTGGATCATGGAGGAGAATCCGGTCGCCACGGTGAAAGTAGTCACTGACTTCCTCAGATAAACGCGATCGGTTTGCTATCAGCTTTCAGGCATCGCGCAAACAGAGTTTGGTGGACGACTTGGGCGCAAAGCTGCCGTCCACTTCGCGGAAGACGTAAGTCGTGTTCGGGCAAAACTCAATCGTTCAGAGTAATTGGGTTTTGGCTCAAGCCGCCTTCTTCTTCGCCAGTCTTGCCTTGATCGAGGCGACGTCGGCGCGCGGGGTCGCGGCGAACAGCGTCCTGGTGTAGCTGTGCTTGGGGTCGGCGAAGACCTCGTCGCGCGAGCCGTATTCGACCGCCTCGCCGAAATACATCACCATCACATCGTCGGCGATGTAGCGCACCACGGACAGATCGTGGCTAATGAAGACATAGGTCAGCTGGAACTCGTCCTGCAGGTCGGCGAGCAGGTTGAGCACCTGTGCCTGCACAGAAAGATCGAGCGCCGAGACCGGCTCGTCCAGCACCAGCAGGCTTGGGTTGAGCATCAGCGCGCGGGCAATGGCAATGCGCTGGCGCTGGCCGCCCGAGAACATATGGGGATAGCGGTTGTAGTGCTCGTGGCCGAGGCCGACCTTCTTCAGCATCTTCATCGCAAGGTCGCGCCGCTCGGCCGCCGGCTTGTCGGTGTTGATCAGCAGAGGCTCGCCCAGCACGTCGCCGATCTTCTGGCGCGGATTGAGCGATCCATAGGGGTTCTGGAAGACGATCTGGACCTTGCGGCGCATCTCTTTGGTCAATCCGCCCTTGGCGATGTCGACCTTGTTGCCGTCGATGAACAGGTCGCCTGACGTCGCCGGATCGATCAGCGTGATGATGCGGGCGAGCGTGGACTTGCCGCAGCCGCTCTCGCCGACGATGGCCAGCGTCTTGCCCTTGTCGACCTTGAACGAGACGCCCTTGACCGCGTGCACGGTACGCGGCCCGGTGAACAGGCCACCACCGATGTGGTAGTCGCGGACAATGTTCTTGCCTTCGAGAACCGTGGTGCTCATGAGGCGGCTCCAACTGCCGAAGGCGCCGGCTCGAACATCATGTCGGAAACGGTCGGCAACCGGTCGCCGACGGCGTTCTCCGGCAGCGCCGACAAAAGCGCCCGCGTGTAGTTGCTCTTGGGCGATTCAAACAGCGACAGCACGTCGGCCTCTTCCATCTTGCGGCCCTTGTACTGGACGATGACACGGTCGGCGGTCTCGGCCACCACGCCCATATTGTGGGTGATCATGATCAGGCCCATGCCGTATTTGGCCTGCAGCGAAACCAGCAGATCGAGGATCTGCTTCTGGATGGTGACGTCGAGCGCCGTGGTCGGCTCGTCGGCGATCAGCAGTTTCGGATTGCAGGCGATGGCGATGGCGATCATGACGCGCTGGCATTGGCCGCCCGACATCTGGTGCGGAAACGAGCTCAGCCGCTCTTCCGGGTCGGCGATCCCGACCAGCCTCATCAATTCGATGGCGCGGGCCCGCCGCTGAGCGCGATCCATACCCATATGGAAGCGCAGCACCTCCTCGATCTGGAAGCCGACGGTGAAGCACGGATTGAGGCTGGCGATCGGCTCCTGGAAGATCATCGAGATGTCCTTGCCGACGATCTTGCGGCGTTCGGACGGGCTGAGCTTCAGGAGATCGACGCCGTCGAAGGCCATGCGGTCTGCCTTGACGGTTGCCGTGTTGGGCAACAGGCCCATCACCGCGAGCATCGCCACAGACTTGCCGGAACCGGACTCGCCTACAATCGCCAGCACTTCGCGCGGCTCGATCGAGAGGTCGATGCCTTGCACGGCCATGAATGGTCCGGCCGCGGTGTCGAAGGAAACGGTGAGGTTCTTGATCTCGAGCAGAGGCATGCTCACGACCTCTTCAGCTTGGGGTCGAGCGCGTCGCGCAGGCCGTCGCCGATCAGGTTGATGGCGAAGACGGTGATCAGGATGGCGAGACCCGGGAAGGTCACCACCCACCAGGCGCGCAGGATGAACTCGCGCGCTTCGGCCAGCATGGTCCCCCATTCCGGCGTCGGCGGCTGCGCGCCCATGCCGAGGAAGCCAAGGGCCGCCGCCTCGAGGATGGCGTTGGAGAAGGACAGCGTCGCCTGCACGATCAGCGGCGCGATGCAGTTGGGCAGGATGGTGACCAGCATCAGCCTGAGATGGCTGGCCCCGGCGACCTTGGCCGAGACGACATATTCGCGGGTCTTCTCGGCCATCACGGCGGCGCGGGTGAGCCGGGCGAAATGCGGCTGCAGCACAAAGGCGATGGCGATCATGGCGTTGACGAGGCCAGGGCCGAGAACCGCGACAAGCACCAGGGCCAGCAGCAGCGACGGGAAGGCCAGGATGATGTCCATGATGCGCATGATCAGCGTGTCGACCCAGCCGCGGCAGTAGCCGGCGAGCAGGCCGAGAATGACGCCTGAGATCAGCGCTGACGTGACGACGACGAAGCCGATGGCGAGCGAGAACCGCGAGCCGTAGATCAGCCGCGACAGCATATCGCGGCCGACAGCGTCGGTGCCGAGCAGGAACTGCGCGTTGCCGCCTTCCTGCCAGGCCGGCGGCGTCAGGAAGAAGTCGCGGAACTGATCGTCCGGCGAATGGGGCGCCAGCAGCGGCGCGAAGATGGCGATCAGGATCAGCAGCGCAAAGACGAAGAGCCCGATCACCGCGCCCTTGTTGACGGAGAAGTAATGCCAGAACTCGCCGAACATCTGCAGCCTGGCGTCCTGCGGCTTGACGACGGTCGCGGCTTCGATGGTGGCTGGGCCTTCGTTGCTCATGTCAGTTGGCCCGGATGCGTGGGTTGATGACGGCGTAGAGCACGTCGACGATGAGGTTCACCGACATGACGATCAGCGCGATCAAAAGCAACCCGCCCTGCACGGTGAAATAGTCGCGCTTGGAAATGGCGTCGATCATCCATTTGCCGATGCCGGGCCAGGAGAAGATGCTCTCGGTCAGGATGGCGCCGGTCAAAAGCGTGCCGACCTGCAGGCCGATGGTGGTGACGACCGGGATCAGCGCGTTGCGGAAGGCATGCAGGCCGATGACGCGGCGCGGCGCCAGGCCCTTGGCACGCGCGGTGCGGACATAGTCCTCACCCAGCACTTCGAGCATCGCCGAGCGCGTCTGCCTGGCGATGACTGCGAGCGGGATAGTGCCGAGCACGATCGTGGGCAGGACGAGGTGCGACAGTGCCGAGCGGAATGCGCCCTTCTGGCCCGAGATCAGCGAATCGATGGTCATGAAACCGGTCACCGGCTTGAAGAAATAGAGAAGGTCGATGCGGCCGGAAACCGGCGTCCAGTGCAGCGTGCCGGAGAAGACGATGATCAGCAGCAGGCCCCACCAGAAGATCGGCATGGAATAGCCCGCCAGCGCCGTGCCCATGGTCAGCTGGTCGAACCAGGAACCACGGCGGATGGCGGCGAAGATGCCGGCGGCGACACCCAGGACAACGGCAAAGATCATGGCGAAGATGGCGAGCTCGACCGTTGCCGGGAAGCGAACCAGGAAATCCTTGAGCACCGGGGTCTTGGTTGAAAACGAGGTACCGAAATCACCGCTCAGCACATTCATCAGATAAGTCAGATATTGTTGCCAGATCGGCAGATCGAAACCGAACTGGTGCATCAGCGTCGAGTGACGTTCGGGCGACAGGCCGCGTTCGCCCGCAAGCACCAGCACCGGATCACCGGGCAGGATGCGCACGAAGCCAAAGGCGAGGATGGTTATCCCGATGAAGGTCGGGATGATGAGGGCGAGCTTGCCGAGGATATAACGCAGCATGGCGGGCGAGTGGGGGCGTCACCACATGGTGGCGCCCCCGTTTCGCAACCTTATTCGGCGATATCGACGCCGTCGAAGCGGTGGATACCGAGCGGATCCATCGCAAAGCCGGTGACGGTCTTCTGCATCGGCATGAACACCTTGGAGTGAGCGAGCGTCGCCCAGGGTGCCTGTTCCTTGAAGATGACCTGTGCCTGTTCATAGAGCTTGGTGCGCTCGGCCTGATCCGAAACGGTCTTGGCCTTGTTGATGAGCGCATCGAAGTCCTTGTTGCACCATTCCGCGCGGTTGTTCGAACCGACGGAAGCGCAGCTCAGGAGCACGCCGAGGAAGTTGTCCGGATCGCCATTGTCGCCGGTCCAGCCGACGATGACGGCGCCGTCGTGATCGACCGCGGAAGCGCGCTTGAGGTATTCGCCCCAATCGTAGCTGACGATCTCGACGGTGACGCCGACCTTGGCGAAGTCCGCCTGGATCAGCTCGGCGGTACGGCGCGCATTCGGCATATACGGGCGCGACACCGGCATGGCCCAGACGTTCATCTTGAGGTCCTTGACGCCGGCCTCTTCAAGCAGCTTCTTGGCCGCATCCGGATCGTAAGGATCGTCCTTCACTTCCTTGTTGTAGGACCACATGGTCGGCGGGATCGGATTGATCGCCACCTGCCCGGCGCCCTGGAAGACGGCGTCGATGATGGCCTTCTTGTTGATGGCCATGTTGAGCGCCTTGCGGACGCGCACGTCGTCGAACGGCTTCTGCTGGGTGTTGTACATCAGCGCGCCGACATTGAGGCCTTCCTGCTCCTCGACCTTCAGGTTCGGATCGGCCTGCAGGCCGGCGATGTCGGCCGGTGCCGGGTACGACATGATGTTGCATTCGCCGGCTTTGAGCTTCTGCGCGCGCACCGCCGGATCGGTGGTGATGGCGAAGACCAGATCGTCGATCTTCTGCTTGCCGCCCCAATAGTCCGGGTTGGCCTTGTAGCGGATTGCGGCGTCGGTCTGGTAGTCGACGAAGATGAACGGACCGGTGCCGATCGGCTTCTGGTTGAACAACTCAGGCGTCTTGTCGGCCTGCAGCTTGTCGGCATATTCCTTGGAGACGACCGAAGCGAAATCCATGCCCAGCGTCGGAATGAAGGTGATCGCCGGCTCCTTGAGGGTGAACCTCACCGTCAGGTCGTCGACCTTCTCGACCTTGGCGATGTTTTCGCCGAACTGGTCATTGTAATACTGGTATGCAATGCCCGGAATGTACTGAAACCAAGGGCCGTTCTTGTCGACCTGGCGTTCGAACGAGAACACCACGTCGTCAGCGTTGAAGTCGCGCGTCGGGGTGAAATAGTCGGTCGCGGCGAACTTGACGCCCTTGCGCAGCTTGAAGACATATTCCTTGCCATCGTCGGAGATCGTCCAGCTCTCGGCCAGGCCCGGCGAGGTCGTCGTCTTGCCGTGATCGAATTCGACAAGGCGGTTGAAGACGGTGCGCGATGACGCGTCGAACGTCTGGCCTGCGGTATACGGCGCCGGATCGAAACCCTCCGGCGAAGCTTCCGCGCAGTAGACCAGAGTTTTCGCATTGGCCACGCCGCCCAGGACGCTTGCAGCCAGCAACGCGGCTGCAAAAGTCAGCTTCTTATTCATTGAGCACTCCCTGATGTTCTTCCAAGCCCCTCTATCAGGCTCGCGAAGCGCGCATATAAGCACCGTTTTTCCGGCTTTGGAACACCCCGTTTGCTTACCCCGCGGGAAGCAGGAAAAAAATCCGCTATTTTGCCAGATTGCAGAAAAAATTAGCAGTTTCTTCCATTCACGAGATTGTTAACAACCGACTTTTTTTATTGATCGCCAAGCTGACGATATAAATGTTCCCCGCGCTTCCGAGCGGCCGAGGGATGCGCCAGGACACCATTTGGCAGCGCCCGAGGCGGCAAGGACTTTCGACGGAAAATCTTTCGCCGTGTTGCCGCAAGGGCAAGACTTGCACGGTCACCAAGGGAGGCAATACATAGGGTATAACGGCCGCAGCGGAGGGCGCCCTTGTCAATTCAGAGGCGAGGTCAATTCAGGGGCGAGCGCGGCGCGAATGAACAAACTTGTCCAGGGAGGAACGGGTGGCAAAAGCATCAAGGACGACGACGGTGAAAGCGGGAGCCAAGGCGCCGTCGAAAGCAGCCGGTACTGCCAAGCCGAAAGCACCCGTTGCCGAAGCCGCCACGCCGAAGGCGGCCGCGGCGCCCGTAAGGGCAAGCACAAAGCCGGCGGTGAAAGCCCCGGCCAAGGCTGCGGCCGGAAAGAAGGCACCGGGGAGTAAAGCGGGTGCGGCAAAGCCTGCTGTCAGGCCGGCGTCGAAGGCTGCGGCGGCGGTGAAGGCCCCACCGGCGGCAAGGCCGACCGCCGCCACCGCCAACCGATTGCCGAAAGCATTGACGGCGCTGGCCGCCGGCTTGCCGGAAAAGCCGTGGCTCAAGAGCTATCCGAAAAACGTGCAGGCGGAGATCGGCGCCCTGCCCTACAGCTCGATCGGCGATTTCCTCGTCGGCGCCTGCAAGCAGTTTTCCGCGCAGCCGGCCTTCACCTGCATGGACAAGTCCATCAGCTACACCGATGTCGAGCGGCTGTCGGCGGCCTTCGGCGCCTACCTGCAATCGAAGGGCCTGCAGAAAGGCGCGCGCGTCGCGCTGATGATGCCGAACGTGCTGCAATATCCGGTGGCGATGATGGCGATCTTGCGCGCCGGCTATGTCGTGGTGAATATCAATCCGCTCTACACGCCGCGCGAACTCGAACACCAGTTGAAGGATTCCGGTGCGCAAGCCATCGTCATCCTGGAAAACTTCGCCAACACCTTGCAGGCGGTGATCGCGAGGACGGCGGTCAAGCATGTGGTGGTCGCCGCGATGGGCGACATGCTCGGCGGCCTGAAGGGCACCATCGTCAATTTCGTCGTTCGCCGGGTGAAGAAGATGGTGCCGGCATGGTCCTTGCCCGGCCATGTCAAGTTCAATGCCGCCATGAAGGCCGGCGCCGGCATGGGCTTCAAGCCGGCCAAGGTGGAAGCCGACGATGTCGCCTTCCTGCAATATACGGGCGGCACCACGGGCGTGTCGAAGGGCGCCACACTGCTGCACAGAAACGTGCTCGCCAACGTCGCGCAGAACGCGCAGTGGATGGAGGACGCCTACACGATCAAGCCGAAACCGGCGCACCCCAACTTTATCTGCGCGCTGCCGCTCTATCATATTTTCGCGCTGACCGTGAACGCACTGATGGGCATGCAGCAAGGCGCCCGCAATGTGCTCATTCCCAATCCGCGCGACATTCCCGGCTTCGTCAAGGAACTGCAGAAGTATCCGGTGCACATCTTTCCCGGCCTCAACACGCTGTTCAACGCGCTGCTCAACAATGAGGATTTCCGCAAGCTTGACTTCAAGCCGCTGGTGCTGACGCTGGGCGGCGGCATGGCGGTGCAGAAGGGCGTCGCCGAACGCTGGAAGACGCTGACCGGTTGTTCGGTCACCGAAGGCTACGGCCTCTCGGAAACCTCGCCGGTCGCTACCGCCAACAAGTTCACCGCCGGCGACTTCACCGGCACCATCGGCTTGCCGCTGCCCTCGACCGAGATCGCCATCCGCGACGACGACGGCAACAATTTGCCGCTCGGCGAGGTCGGCGAGGTCTGCATCCGAGGACCGCAAGTGATGGCGGGCTACTGGAACCGGCCCGATGAGACCGCCAAGGTGATGACCAAGGACGGCTACTTCAAATCCGGCGACATGGGCTTCATGGACGAGCGCGGCTACACCAAGATCGTCGACCGCAAGAAGGACATGATCCTGGTTTCGGGCTTCAACGTCTATCCGAACGAACTTGAGGAAGTCGTGGCCATGCATCCGGGCGTGCTCGAAGTGGCGGCGATCGGCGTGCCGGACGAGCATTCGGGCGAGGTGCCGAAACTGTTCGTGGTCAAGAAGGATCCGGCGCTGACCGCAGAGACGCTCACCGCCTTCTGCCGCGAGAACCTGACCGGTTACAAGCGGCCCAAATACATAGAATTCCGCACCGAGCTGCCGAAGACGCCGGTCGGCAAGATCCTGCGGCGAGCGTTGCGCGAATAGTGGACGGCGATCTTGCCGACAACGATGCTCTGAATCGATGCTCACGCCTCGACCCGGCAATCTTCATCAAGGCGAACATGCGCCTTGTCCC
This sequence comes from Mesorhizobium sp. M7A.T.Ca.US.000.02.2.1, assembly GCF_003996995.1. Taxonomy (GTDB): domain Bacteria; phylum Pseudomonadota; class Alphaproteobacteria; order Rhizobiales; family Rhizobiaceae; genus Mesorhizobium. Next base: position 21,700 of record NZ_RZTT01000037.1, read on the forward strand.
CGTGCCTGCGCTTCCAGAAATCCAGCTTTATACAGCTCACCCCGGCAGCGGATTGAGGCGGCTCGTCGAGCCCGAAGACGATGCGGAAGACGCGCCGGAGCCACAACCGCCCTACTGGGCCTATGCATGGGCCGGCGGCACCGTGCTCGCACGCTATGTCCTTGACCATCCAACAACCGTGGCGGGACGCCGCGTGCTCGACCTTGGTGCCGGCTCCGGCCTGGTCGGCATCGCCGCAGCTAAGGCTGGGGCACGCGAAGTGATCGCCGCCGAGATCGACCGCAACGGCGTTGCCGCTCTTGAGCTCAACGCGGTCGCCAACGGCGTTGCCATCACGATAATAGGCGAAGACATCACCGCCGGTCCGCCGCCGGCAGTTGACCTCGTGCTCGCAGGCGATGTTTTCTACGGGCGCGACGTTGCTTTACGCGTCACCCCGTTCCTCGATCGCTGCCTGGCAGCCGGCATCGACGTGCTGGTCGGCGATCCCCGTCGCAACGATCTGCCGCTGTCCCGACTGCGGTTGCTCGCCGAGTACCAGGTGCCGGATTTCGGCGACGCGAAGGGTGCTGCGACCAAGCCGAGCGGTGTCTTTTCGTTTGAGGCGGAAGAGCGCTGACGCTGAGATCAATCCCAGTCACTCGGAATGGCCGGGTTCGACCTCGTCCCGGACCTTTGTCAGGTGAGTACGACTGCCAGAAGGCTGCCATACAGAGCTGACGTTCGGCGGCGCAAAATTGGGGTATGATCCAAGGCGCGCCATTCGGGCGTCGTAGGGTGGCTCGGCGAGTCGCAAAACGGCGGGATGGCGCGTTGCTGCCATCACCCCGGCAATGTCGATGTTGCGTTGTCTAACGCCCAGTTCTTCAGGTCACCGTCTCAAGCTTGGAGTGCCGCATGGTTGGCCCGCAAGAACTCGGCCGCTGTCATCGGCTTGCGGCCCAAGAGTTTCTCGAGATCCCCCGCCGTGCCGCCCCATTCTCCGGCGTTGATGCCTTGCACCCACACAAGCGCGAAGCGGGCGGCCTGCTCGGGCAGACCCGCCGCCACTAAGTGGGCGATGTAATCCTGATCCGAGCCGGAAACAAACGGCACTCGCTTGCCGCTGACATCCGACAGGATCTGTGCGACATCCGCGAAGGACACGGCAGGATCGCCATACAGCGAGTATGTCTTGTATTCATGGCCGTCTTGGCTCAGCACAATGGCATGCGCCTCTGCCAGGTTGTCACGGCTGGCATAGCCCGCCTTGCCCGCACCAGCCGGCACGTGAACCCCGGTCTCCATGGCGTTTCCGCCGATGTAGAATGGGATGCTCTCGATAAAGGGCGGATGACGGACGAGCGTGTAGGCTAGGCCGGATGCCTTCAGTTTTTCCTCGACGAACAAATCCTGCTCGGTGATATCCGGCAAGGTGAAGGCGGATCCTGCTTCGTGGATGATCGGCATATAGACGATGTGCTTAACGCCCGCTTGCCGAGCTGCGCTAATGGCATTTTGGTGCTGGGTATTGCGATCGGTAAAGGCGGTGGCGGATACGAGCATTAGCTTATCAATGCCCTCGAACGCGCGCACCAGTCCGTCATAGTCGAGATAGTCGCCTTGGCGGATCTCAATCCTATCGGCCGCCAGATCGGCCGCCTTGGCGGGATCGCGGGCCAGGCCGACGAGATCGCTGGCGGGCAACCGCTTCAGGAGATGTTGGAGAGTTTTTCGGCCGATATTGCCGGTTGCGCCGGTTACGAGGATCTTGGCCATGGTGATTTCCTTTGGGCTTTTGCACATCGACACCGTCGTCCGATCCAGGTAAGTCAGAACAGACCTGCAAACCAGTACCGACTATTTGGTAAGTGCCAAAATTCGGAGATCGACGTGACCGAGACAAATTTCCAATGCGGCCTGGAAGCGGTTCTTGCCATCCTTGGAGGCAAGTGGAAGCCGCTTGTCGTCTATCATCTGGCCAGCGGGCCCAAACGCACCGGTCAACTCCGCAGGCTCGTTACCAACGTGAGCGAGAAAATGCTGATCCAGCACCTGAAAGAACTGACGGATGATGGCGTTATTCGTCGCATTGACTTTCAGACGGTGCCGCCGCACGTCGAGTATGAACTAACCGACTTTGGTCAAAGCCTGGCCGGAGTACTCGCGCCCTTGTGCGAATGGGGAACTCATCATACGTCCGAGGTAGCCCTGATCGTGCAAAATCGATCGCGCCCTTCTGCAGGTGCGTAGCGGTCCCAAATCTGGCGGTGGACCAAGGTCCGCCTTTGAGGGAACAGCCCGTCTCCTTTCCACCAATCTCAGCCGTGGGCGGGAAAGCCCAAGTTGATTTGCCCCGCCTCGGCCGTCAGATCGTCTCCTTGACCCGCGCCGAGAGAAAATCCGGCAGGTCGGCAACCGAATCCAGGACCACATCGGCAATGCCGGCCAGCGATTCGCGGGTGCCGGTGCCGGAGAGCACGCCAACTGCGAGCCCGCAGCCACCGGCACGCGCCATTTCGAGGTCGTGCCTGTTGTCGCCGACCATGGCGATCTCCGCCGGCCTGAGGCCGGTGAGGTCGCTGAAAGCCAGGATGGTGTCGGGCGCCGGCTTCGGATTGGCCACCGCGTCGTAGCCATAGGCCGCGTCGAACAATTGGGCGACGCCGAGCGTCACCAGCGTCTTTTCCGCGCCGCTGGTCGAATCGTTGGTGGCGACGCCAAGCCGGTAGGACTTCCTGTGCAGTGCCGTCAGCGTGTCAACGATGCCGGGCAATGCCACAGCCATTGTCGAGCCCTGTATCGAGGTGATTTCGTTGAAGCGGGCAACCGCAAGCATCTGGTCCTCGTTGGACAGGCGCGGGAACCACAATTCGACGACGTCGAGATTGGTGCCGGACGCAAAGATCGAGTCCGGTTTGAAGCGCTTGTTGGCGAAATCGAAGCCGGCGGCGGCCAGCAGCCTGTCGGCTTTCCAGCGATCACCCTCGGACGCATCCATGGCCATGAAATCGGCAATGCCGAGCCAGGTGGCGTTGAAGTCGACAAGCGTTCCATCCTTGTCGAACAATATTCCCTTGATGTCTGCCAAACTTTTCACTCCGAGCCACGCAAATGGTGGATGAATCCCACAAGGCCAGCGGTCGATGCATCCCGATTGGCGGCACTTTCCTTGCCCTCCACGACAGGCAACAGGCCGGTGGCCAGTTCCTTGCCGAGCTCGACGCCCCACTGGTCGAAGGAGTTGATGTCGAACAGCGTGCCCTCGACGAAGACGCGGTGCTCGTAGAGCGCGATCAGCCGGCCGAAGGTGCGCGGGTCGAGTTTGCGGTAGATTATGGTCACCGAGGGTCGGTTGCCGGAGAAGACGCGGTGCGGGGCTATCTTGTCGATATCGGCCGGCTTCATGCCCTTGGCCAGCATCTGGGCGCGGGCTTCGTCCAGCGTGCGGCCCTTCATCAGCGCTTCCGACTGCGCCAGGCAGTTGGCGAGCAGCAGATCGTGCTGGTGTTTGAGTTCCGGCTCGTGGCCGACCGCCGCGGCGAGGAACTCGACCGGGATGAAATCGGTGCCCTGGTGCAGCAGCTGGAAGAAGGCATGCTGGCCGTTGGTGCCGGGCTCGCCCCAGACCAGCGGTCCGGTCGGCGTCGTCACCTCTGTGCCTTCGAGGGTGACGCTCTTGCCGTTCGATTCCATGTCGAGCTGCTGCAGATAGGCCGGCAGCCTGGACAGGCGCTGGTCATACGGGATGACGGCGCGCGCCGGGTAGCCGCAGATGACGCGATGCCACCAGCCGACCAGTCCAAGCAGCGCCGGCAGGTTCTCCTGCACCGGCGCGGTGCGGAAATGCTCGTCCATCTCGTGCGCGCCATCGAGGAAGGCGCGAAAATTCCGCGGGCCGACAGCGATCATCACCGGCAGGCCGATGGCGCCCCAGAGCGAATAGCGGCCGCCGACCCAGTCCCAGAAGCCGAAGACGCGATCCGGCTCGATGCCGAACTTGGCCACCAGGTCGAGTGCGGTGGAGACGGCGGCGAAATGCTTGCCGACCGCTTCCTTACCCAGTGCTTCCTGCACCCATTTCCGAGCGGTTTCGGCGTTGGTCATCGTTTCGACGGTGGTGAAGGTCTTGGAAGCGATGATGAAAAGCGTGGTTTCGGCGGACAGGCCCTTCAGTGTGTCGTGGATATGGGCGCCGTCGATGTTGGAAACGTAATGTGCGCGCGGCCCGTCATGATAGGGCGCCAGCGCCAGCGTCGCCATGGCCGGGCCGAGATCGGAACCGCCGATGCCGATGTTGACGATGTCGGTGATCTTCTTGCCGGTGGCGCCAGCCGCCTTGCCCGAGCGCACGGCATCGGCAAAGGCGCCCATGGCGTCGAGCACGGCGATGACGTCAGCCTTGACGTCCTGGCCATCGACGGTGACGCCCTTGCCGGTCAGGTTGCGCAGCGCCGTGTGCAGCACGGCACGGTCCTCGGTGACGTTGATCTTCTTGCCGGCGAACATGGCGGCGCGGCGGCCTTCGAGATCGGCGGCCTGGGCGAGCTTTTCCAGCAGCTCCATGGTGGTCGCGTCGACCGCGCATTTCGACCAGTCGAGCAGCAGATCGCCGTCGGCAGCGGAGAATTCCACGAACCGCTTAGGATCGGCGGCGAAGGCCTGG
>NZ_RZTT01000380.1 GCF_003996995.1 Mesorhizobium sp. M7A.T.Ca.US.000.02.2.1
GCGATGCTGCGATTTGCAGCAATTCGCCGGTGCCGTTTCGCTCGGCGATGTTCGCTGCGTACTGCCGGGCGACGGCGACGGTCGAGGTCTGTGGATCGCCGAGGGCGCGGAAAAGCAGTTCGCGCGCCAGTCCCCTCAGGAAGTTGGCGATCGAAAGCGCGGTCTCGGATGGAATGGCATGGCTTTGGCTTGCATCGCGCAGCCGAAGGACCTCCAGGCCGACGGTGACGGCGGCGACTCCGCCGCCCAGAACCGCATCGCCCTTCTGACCGGCATTCTGCACCAGCGGCATCAGCTGGTTGATGCGGTCGTAGGCGAGGCTCTCGAAGGCCGACCGCCTCGGCACCCGCTCATGCAGGCAAAGTCGCGCCAGATCCTCGCGCATGGCGCGCACGATCCGGTTGGCCGCGAGCCACGGATCGGCTGGCAGCACGACGATGAAGACACCGATCGCCAGCAGGATGCCGACCAGGATCGACGCCGACCCGGCGAAGAAGGGTACGGGATCGTAGGTCATCGCCTGGTGCGGGCTCAGGAAGGCGAGGAAGTTGATGGCGAAGGCCGTCGCCACGCCGACATAGCGTGGATTGGCCATGGCCAGCGCCGTCGGTACAAGAATGGGCACGACAAACAGCATGAACCAGCCGAAGCCCGGCAAAGCGGGCAGCGCGATCTGGCCGACGAGAAAGGCAAAGGGCAAAGCGAGCAGCGTTCCCTTGAAGAAACCCCAGGCGACCTGCACAGGGTCGGGGCGAGCAGCAAACAGGCTCGATACGACAGCAACGAGGATGACCGTGCCGGCCGCTTCCGACCATTTCGTCGTCAACCAGAAGGCCGCGACCAGCAGCGTGGCAAGGGCAGCACGCACGGCGTTACGCGATGCGCCGGCGTAATCGCGATGCACCACCAGCGCAGGCTGCCTGCTGCCCCTGGCCAGGCGCGTGGCAGGCGCGCGCAGGGCGTCGAGGCCGCGCAGCACCTGCTTGAGCGCCTCGGCGAAATCGGCGGCAATGGTCAGGCGGGTGATGGTGCCGACCCTGTCGTCGCCCTGGTCGGTCGAGGCATCTGGCATTTGCCGGGCGTTTCCGGCAATCGCATCGAGCCGAGCCATCCACAGCGCCGTATCGTCCAGCGCGCCGGGCTTGGTCGCCAGCTCGCTGACCAGCGACTGCAGTTCCGAGCGCACCGGGATGAGCGCCGCATTCTTCGGGGCGGCGTGCGAATGCAGCGCGCGTGCCGCCGACAGGGCCGAGAGCAGCTGTCCGATGGTGCGACGGACTGGATGGGCGCGCGGCGCGAAGCTCGGCGCCTCGAGCCTGGCATAGGCGCGCATCTCGCCGAGCGTCTGGGCATCAGTGATCAGCTTTCGGTGCAGCGTGGACAGCGTTGCCGGGTCGCCGCCGGAGAACGCACCGCCGGCATAGCTGGCAAGATCAAGGATACAGCGTTTCAGGCGCGAGACGATGGCGTCGCTGGCCAGTTTTGGCAGGATCAGGCGGCTGGTCAGGCCGGCGCAGACAATGCCAAGCACGATCTCGGCACATCGCGCGACCGCGAGGTCGACGACGAGATGCGGTTGTCCGAAGGCGGGCAGGCCGATGATCATTGCGGTGTAGCCGGCGAGCGCGGCGCCATAGGCTTCCGGATTGCGCAGCAGCGACGAGACGAAGGTGCAGATGCCGATCCAGACGGCAAGCACCGTCACCAGCACCCAGGGGTTGGTGCCGAATACGGTGGTGATGCCGATCGCCGCGACGCCGCCGACCAGCGTGCCGAGCAGCCGGTAGAAGCCCTTCGCCAGCACCATGCCGGCAACCGGCTGGGCGACGATGAACACCGTCATCATGGCCCATTGCGGGTGGTCGAGTTTTAGGGCGTAGGCGGCCAGCAGTGCGCTCAGCCCGGCTGAAACGGTGCGAAGAGCGAAAATCCAATCCGACCGCGTCGGTTGCGTCAGGTCGGCCAAACTGGTTTCGAAATAGCCTTTCAGCCGTGCCGCAATCACACGCTGGTCTCCATATCAGAAGCGCAAGCTAAACCGGCTGATGGCTAGATATCCAGCACTTCCGTCTCGGCGAATTCGGCGCGTTCCTGGATGAAGCGGAAGCGGGCTTCCGGCTTGGTGCCCATCAACGCATCGACGGCGTCCTTGGTCGCCGCCTCGGCGTCGATAACGTCGATCCTGAGCAGCGTGCGCTTCCTCGGATCCATGGTGGTTTCCTTGAGCTGGGCCGCCATCATCTCGCCCAGGCCCTTGAAGCGGCCGAGTTCGACCTTGCCGCGCCCGGTGAATTCGGTGCGCAGGAGCTCGTCCTTGTGCGCGTCGTCCCGGGCATAGGCGACCTTGCCGCCTTGCCTGATCGAGTAAAGCGGCGGCACCGCCAGATAGAGGTGGCCACCACGCACCAGCGCCGGCATCTCCTGGTAGAAGAAGGTGATCAGCAGCGAGGCGATATGGGCGCCGTCGACATCAGCGTCGGTCATGATGATCACGCGGTCGTAGCGCAAATCCTCGTCGCGGTATTTCGACCGCGTGCCGCAGCCGAGCGCCTGGATCAGGTCCGAGATCTGCTGGTTGCCGGCGAGCTTGTCGTTGCCGGCGCTGGCGACGTTGAGGATCTTGCCGCGCAATGGCAGCACCGCCTGGCTGGCGCGGTCCCGCGCCTGCTTGGCTGAGCCGCCGGCCGAGTCACCTTCGACGATGAACAGTTCAGCGCCGGCCGCGGCATTCTGCGTGCAATCGGCGAGCTTGCCCGGCAGCCGCAGTTTGCGCACCGCGCTCTTGCGCGACACCTCTTTTTCCTGCCGTCGGCGCACCCTCTCGTCGGCGCGCGCGATCACCCATTCGAGCAGCTTCGAGGCTTCCTGCGGATTGTCGGCCAGCCAATGGTCGAACGGATCGCGGATCGCGGTCTCGACAATTCGAATTGCCTCGATCGTCGCCAGCCTGTCCTTGGTCTGGCCGACGAATTCCGGCTCGCGGATGAACACCGACAGCATGCCCGCCGCCGAGATCATGACGTCTTCCGAGGTCACGATCGAGGCGCGCTTGTTGCCGACGAGATCGGCATAGGCGCGCAGGCCCCGCGTCAGCACGTTGCGGAAGCCGGCTTCGTGGGTGCCGCCTTCGCCGGTCGGGATGGTGTTGCAGTAGGAATTGATGAAGCCGTCGCCGCCGAACCAGGTCACCGCCCATTCGAGCGAGCCATGGCCGCCTTGTTTCTCGCTCTTGCCGGCGAAGATTTCGCGAGTCACCTGGAAGTCGTCGCCGAGCGATGCCTTGAGATAATCCTTCAGGCCGCCGGGAAAATGGAATTCAGCCTTGGCCGGTGTCTGATCTTTTTCCTTGATCAGCGACGGATCGCAGGTCCAGCGGATCTCGACACCACCGAACAAATAGGCTTTCGAGCGCGTCATGCGGTAGAGCCGCGCCGGTTCGAACGCAGCGCCCTTGCCGAAAATCTGCTCGTCGGGGTGGAATCGGATCTTTGTGCCGCGCCGGTTGTGGATTTCGCCCAGTTGCTCCAGGCCGGTCACGGGAACGCCGCGCGAGAATTTTTGTCGATACAGTTGCCGTCCCCGCGCGACCTCGACCTCGAGATGGTCCGACAGCGCGTTGACCACGGACACGCCGACGCCATGCAGGCCGCCTGATGTCTCGTAAACCTTGGAGTCGAACTTGCCGCCCGAATGCAGCGTCGTCATGATCACTTCGAGCGCCGGCTTCTTGAACTTCGGGTGCGGATCGATCGGGATGCCGCGGCCATTGTCGGTCACGGCGAGATAGCCGTCGGCCGAGAGCTCGACATCGATGAAGGTGGCATGGCCGGCTACCGCCTCGTCCATCGAATTGTCGATGACCTCGGCGAACAGATGGTGCATCGCCTTGTCGTCGGTGCCGCCGATATACATGCCTGGCCGGCGGCGCACCGGCTCCAGCCCTTCCAGCACCTCGATGTCGGCAGCGCTATAGCCCTCGCTGCCATCCTTGATTGAGGCAGGACGCTTGGTGGCCTGCACCAGCGGATCCGCCGGGCGCGCCGGTGTGCGAACCGGCTGCGGCTGTTTGTCCATATTGCCGAAGAGATCGTTGTTGTCGTCCATGCCTGCCATAGGGTCCGGTGCTGCGAATCACCTCGCGATACTGCCACGCTTTTCAGCGCCAAGCGACCGAGGTTCCTGTTCCGTTCGGGGATCTGATCCCTCTTAACCCAAAACCATTCGATAACCAAGCTGGCGGAAATAGGTCCGATGCCGCCGCGCAAGATTCCTGATTCTTTAACAATGCGGCCTAGCGTAAGCCCAACAAAACAAGAAACTGCTGATATCAGGGGTTTAGGCGTGAGGGGCAAGGCCATATCGATGATCGGCATCGCCGCCGTTTTCGGGGCGATCTCGATCTTTGCCGCGGATTTCTGGGTCAAAAGCCAGGCCAAGGCCGATTCCGAAGAGAAGACGTCGTCGATCCCGGCACCTGTTATGCCGAAGGTCGAGTTCAAGACCATCGTGGTGGCGAATGCCCCATTGCGCTACGGCATGGCGCTCGACCGCGCGCAGCTCAGCGAAATCCCGTGGTCGCAAGAGGCCGTGCCGCAGGGCGCCTTCACCACCATCAATGCCTTGCTCGCCGATGGCAGCCGCGTGGTGCTGTCGCCGATCGAGGTCAACGAACCGGTGCTGCTGACCAAGCTGTCCGGTCCGAACGGCCGCGCGACACTCTCCAACATGATGACGCCTGGAATGCGGGCGGTCACCATCCGCACCGATGAGATCGCCGGTGTCGGCGGCTTCGTCACGCCCGGTGACCGCGTGGACGTGGTGCTGACGCGCGATGCCGGCGAAATTCAGGAAGTGGCCAAGAATGCGCAAGGGGCCGCCGGTTCGACCATCACCTCCGAGATCGTCGTTGCCGATGCCAAGGTGCTGAGCGTCGGGCAGGGCGCCGACGAGCGCCAGACGACGCCGCAGATTTCCAATTCGGTGACTATCGAGGTGACGACAGACGGCGCGCAGAAAGTGGCGTTGGCCCGCACCGTCGGCACCTTGTCCCTGTCGCTTCGATCCGCCAGCGAAGGCGGTGACGGCAAGAACGGCGTCACCACCATCTCCTCCTTCGGCGGATCGGTCGCCTCGGATGTGCAGGCCGCGGCCGGCTCGGTGTTCGACGCCGTCACCAAGGAGCCGGAGAAACCGAAGTTCAAGACGGTCATCGTCACGCGCGGCACGAAGGCCGAGGAATACCAGGTTCCTTCGCGGGACCAGAAATAAGCCAGTGGGGACTGGGTGAGGGACGGGACAATGTTCGGGCTGTTCACATATCGGGTCATGGGGCGGTTGCGCATTTTGCGTGCGGTGGCTGTCGCGTCTTCGCTGGCTGCTGCCGCGATGCTGGCTTTCGGCGCCTCGGCGAGAGCTGACAACGACATCGTCTATGTGTCGTCGACCAAGAATGCGTCGATCAAGGTTGCCAAGGGCAAGCCGAAGACGATCATGACCAGTGCCGCCTTCTACCAGATCGTCATCGGCGATCCGGAGATCGCCAACGTCAATCCGCTGACCGACAAATCCTTCTACGTGCTCGGCAACAATCTCGGCACTACCGGCATTGCGCTGTTCGATGAGAAGAAGCAGCTTGTCGGCACCGTCGACATCGAGGTGACGCTCGACACAGACCAGCTGGCCAGCACCATTCGGGCCAGCGTGCCGGATGCCAGGATCAAGGTCGGATCGGCCAACGGCCGGGTCGTGCTGTCGGGCGAGGCGGATGACGCGGTCGCCGCCGAAAAGGCAAACAAGATCGCGACGCGCTTTTCCGGCACCGAGGAGGTCATCAACTCGGTCAACATC
>NZ_RZTT01000381.1 GCF_003996995.1 Mesorhizobium sp. M7A.T.Ca.US.000.02.2.1
TCGTTATGGATGTGGCCCGAGCCGCCGGCCCGCTTTGCCAGCGCGGCGCGGGCGGTCTCGATATCCGCCGGGTCGGCGGCTCGGGCCACATCCATAACGATGTCGCTGGGTGGAGAAATCGCCAAGAAAGTCCGCCTTTTACCGGTTTTCCTTAGCCAGACCATGCCTCAACAAGCTTGTGGCAGGCTTGCGGGAAGGAGAGGGAGCGGAGTGCGCGGATCGGATCGAAGCTGCCGGCTTCGCGCCATCCGGCAGATTTTTCCATCGTCGCCTTTGGCCGGAAGCTGACGATCAGCTTGGCACCCACGAGCTTGCTTCGATGGTCCGCCGAGGGTGGGATTTCCGCCTCAGCTTCACTCCTTGACCGCCCCCGTCATCGACGAGACGTAGTGCTCGACAAAGAATGAATAGAGCACCACCACCGGCAGGGAGCCGATCAGCGCGCCTGCCATCAGGGCTCCCCATTCATAGACATCCGAACGTACGAGCTCGGTAAGCACGCCGACCGGCACGGTCTTGTTTTCGGACGATTGGATGAAGGTCAAGGCGTAGATGAATTCGTTCCATGACAGGGTGAAAGCGAAGATGCCGGCGGAAATCAGGCCAGGCACCGACAGCGGCAGAACTATCTTGGTCAGGATTTGCCAGCGGCTCGCGCCGTCGATCAGCGCGCATTCTTCCAGTTCGAAGGGGATCGAGCGGAAGTAGCCCATCAAGAGCCACGTGCAGAATGGAATGAGGAACGTCGGATAGGTGAGGATCAGCGCGAACGGCGTATCGTAAAGCCCGAGGTTGAACACCATTACCGACAGTGGAATGAACAGTATCGAGGGCGGCACGAGATAGGCCAGGAAGATCGCCAAGCCGACCTGCCGCGCCCCGGAAAACCTCAAGCGCTCGATCGCATAGGCAGCGAACACCGCCGCCAGCAGCGACAGGAAAGTTGAGGCGGTCGAGATGATGATCGTGTTGAGAAGCCAGCCCGGATAGGCTGTGTCGAAGAGCAGATACCGAATATGCTCGAGTGTCGGATTGACGACCCAGAACGGATTGAAATTGGCATAATCCGTCATCTCGAGATTGGGTTTCACCGCCGTGATCGTCATCCAGTAGAACGGGAACAGCAGCACGATGACGAAGATCAGGAGCGGCAGATAAACGGTGACCACGCGCCGGGGCAGGCTCTGGAGATAGCCCATGCCGCCTTCATCCGTGTTCGGACGATTGTTCGTTTCGATCGCGGCCATGTCAGTCTCCACCGCCCTGCTGCCATTTACGACGTTGCAGCCCGAAATAGCTGAAAAGGATCGCCGCTAGCAGGAACGGGATCATCGCGACCGCGATCGCGGCTCCCTCGCCAAGCTGGCCGCCGGAAATGCCGCGCTGGAACGAGAGCGTCGCCATCAGATGGGTGGCATTCACCGGCCCGCCGCGAGTCAGCACATAGATCAGCTGGAAATCGGTGAAGGTGAACAGGACCGAAAAGGTCATGGTGATGGCGATGATCGGCGTCAGCAGCGGCAGCGTCACATAGCGGAACAACTGCCAACGGCTGGCGCCGTCGAGCGTCGCGGCCTCGTAAAGCGATTGGGGAATCGTCTGCAGGCCGGCCAGCAGCGTGATGGCCACGAAAGGAATGCCGCGCCAGACATTGGCAGCGATCACCGAGGCGCGCGCGTTCTCCGGATCGCCAAGGAAGTTGATGCGGTGATCGATCAGTCCCATTTCCATGAGCGCCCACGACAGGATGGAGAACTGCGAATCGTAGATCCACCAGAAGGCGATGGCCGAGAGCACCGTCGGCACCACCCACGGCAGCAGGACAATCGCGCGGAAGAACGATTTGAAGGGAAGGTTCTGGTTGAGGATGAGCGCTAGCCAGAGGCCGAGCGCGAATTTCAGGATCGAGGCGCTGATCGTGTAGAGCAAGGTGTTGAAGACGGAGAGCCAGAAGACGGCGTCGCTCCACAGATATTCATAGTTTTCGACGCCGATGAAGATGCCGGGGCGGCCGATGCGGGCATCGGTGAAGCCGAGCCAGACGCCGAGCCCCAGCGGATAGGTCAGGAAGACAAGCAGCAGTGCAGCCGCCGGAAGCATGAAGCCGAAGCCAAGTGCGTTCCGGCTTTCGCTCCAGCGCGACAGAATCCGTGAGAAGATCGAAGGTCGCGGCTGGATAGCAGCTGACGGCACGGCCATGGGTTGGCTCCTGCTGAGGTCTCATTGATAGGCCGGATCGGCCGCGACGCAATCCGATGCCAGCCGGGCAGCCGCGCTGCCCGGCTGAGCCGGCTCAAACGCGATAATAGCGATTTGCCCGCTTCTCGGCCTCTTCCATTGCCTCTTGCGGCGTGGCCTGGCCGGTCACCGCTTTGGCGAACATGTCGACCAGCACGTAGTCGGCCATGGTTGCCGCCGAGGCATAGCCGAGCGGCCCGGCATAGCCGTTAGGCCGCAGAGTAGCCGAAGCCTTGGCGTAAGCGGCGTTGTTGGGATCGGCAGTCCACACGGGGTTGTTGTCGAATGCCTTCAGTGTCTGGCAGCAATATCCGGCCGAGGAGGTGATCCAGTCCTTCATTTGCGGTTCCTCGAACATGAACTGCAAATACGCCTTAGCCGCGTTGGGGTAGGGCGTGTAATTGAAGATGACAGCCGTGGTCACCTGGAACAATTCGACGGATTTGCCGACAGGACCGATGGGAAGGTTGGTGGTGCGTATGTCCTTGGCGATTTCAGCCAGCTTTGGATCTTTGTCCTTGTTGATCTTGGCCGTGTTGTAGGCGGAAATTCCATTGGCGATCACGCCCAGTTCGCCGGCCAGGAAGGCGCGGTTGTTGTTGACGTCGAGCCAGCTTTCGGTGCCTGGAATGAAGGTCTTGTAAAGCTCCTGCGCATACTCGATCGCCTTGAGGGTCTCGGGGCTGTTGATCGTTACCTTGCCACTCTCGTCGACCATCTGGCCGCCATGGCTCCACAGCAGCCAATGAGCATAGTTGTTGCCGTCGCCGACGCCATGACCATGCGTGAAGCCGGCCGGATGTCCCTTCGCTTGCAAGGCCTTGCAAAGTTCCAGGAAGCCTTTCGTGTCCTTGGGAAACTCCGAAAAGCCGGCCTCTTTCACCCAGCTTTCCCGATAGACGATGGCATTGCCGATCGTGGCCAGGGGCAGGCCGACAAACTTCCCGTCGCGTGTCGCATATTGCTTAGGTCCCTCGTGCCAGCCGCCATATTTCGAGCCGAGATAGTCGCCCAGTTCGCTCACGTCGTGCAGCTTGTCGGGATATTGGTGCGGGTCATCGAACCAGACGAACATCAGGTCGGGGCCGGAGCCGACATTTGCTGCGACCGCCGCCTTGGGACGAATGTCCTCCCAGCTTTCCTTGTCGACGCGAACCTCGACACCTGTCGCCTCGGTGAAGCGTTTGGTGTTGGCCAGCCATTGGTCCTCGTCGCCCTGGACGAAAGGCGACCAGCGCAGCAGTCTAAGCTTGGCGCCATCCTCGGGTTTGTATTTCAGTCCGTCCTGGGCAAGGGCCGGAGAGCTGATGAACCGACTTCCCAAGGCACCCGCCGCCGCGCCGGCGGTGGTGCGGATCACGTCGCGTCTGGTGAACTTCATGCTCGTTTCCTCCTGTTTGTTGTCCTTGCCTGTGGTCCTACTGATCGGTACGTGTTTGGAATCTCTGTCCGGTTTCTGCGTGAAAGAGATGGATAAGGCTGGGCTCGGCCGTAAGCCGGATGGTTTCGCCCGGCGTGAAGGAATGTCGTTCCCGGAAATTCGCGACGATCTCTTCGCCGCCGGCTGTCCTGCCGATGAGCTGCACTTCGGACCCGGTTGGTTCAACCACCGCGACGGTGACCGGAATGCCCTGCTCGTCGGACAGCCGCAAATGCTCTGGCCTTATTCCCAGCACCACAGGCTCGCCATTGCGGATGGAAAGTGCCGAGACCAACGGGACCGAAATCCCCCCAGCGCCGCGAAATGAGGGTGAACCGTCGGTAGCGATCTCGCCCCTCAGCAAATTCATGGCCGGCGAGCCGATAAAGCTGGCGACAAAAAGATTGTTCGGCCGGTCATAGAGTTCCAGCGGCGGCCCTATCTGCTCGACGATGCCGTCATGCATGACCACGATCTTGTCAGCCATGGTCATGGCTTCGATTTGATCGTGAGTGACGTAGACTGTCGTGGTCTTGAGGCGCTGGTGGAGTTCCTTGATCTCGGCGCGCATCTGCACCCTGAGTTTGGCGTCGAGATTGGACAGCGGTTCGTCGAAGAGAAAGACCGCTGGATCACGCACGATCGCGCGGCCCATTGCGACGCGCTGGCGTTGGCCGCCGGAAAGCTGCCGAGGATAGCGAGCCAGCAACGGCACCAGCCCAAGGATTTCGGCCGCGCGGCGCACGCCGGCATCGCTCTCCGGCTTGGAAACTCCTTTGAGCATCAGCGAGAACGCCATGTTCTCGGCAACGGTCATGTGTGGGTAGAGCGCATAGTTCTGGAAGACCATGGCGACGTCGCGCTCCTTGGGCGCAACGTTGTTGACGACACGTTCGCCGATCGCGATCTGGCCGCGTGAAATTTTTTCCAGGCCGGCGATCATTCTGAGAAGGGTTGATTTTCCGCAGCCCGACGGTCCGACCAGAGTGACGAACTCGCCGTCCTCGATGTTCACGCTGACCCCATGCAGGATCTCGACAGCGCCGAATGATTTATAAACTTCGCCAATTGCGACAGACGCCATCGATCCTCCCAACAATTCCCGCGACGTCGTCGAAGGAACAACGCTTCCGCTAGCGACAGCCCTGGCTCCTCCCAGGCTCACGCTAGGCCGAAACGGTAGCGCTACCAAACCGGGCTGTAAAGCGTTTACGGGAAAGCCGAACCTTGGAGGGTCCGCTTCGCGTACACAATACCCGCAGCTACTCCTGCGTCCGCTTCTGCGTGATCAGGTCCAGCCGCTCGCGGTCGGAGCGTTCGCGTTCGTCGCGGTTGCGTACGTCCTTGTAGGCGCGCTCGACCATGTTGGTGCGGGCGGTCGCCGCGGCGATGAGGCTGGCTTCCTGCCTGGCGCTCGCCAGGTTCGCTTCCTGGCGCACCACCGCCTGGGCAATGCGGCGATGGTAGAGATCGGGAAACAGGGCGGAGAGCGAATCGGCCTGATCGAAATGGCCGACCAGTTCCTTGGCCTCGGCCTCGGCGGCACTGGCCGCCGCAAGGAAGGTGGCGTGGCGGGTTTCGTGCAGCGCCTTCAGCTGTTCCTGAACCTTGACCAGCTTCTTGAGGCGGTCCTTGCGCGTGCTCATTTCTATCTCGCCAATGTCAGATCGACGAAGCCGTCGACGAACAGCGACAGCATGGTGCCGACGGCGAAATAGAAGATGATCATGCCGCCAGCGATGATGAAGGGCTGGGAGATGAAATAGATCGGGATCTGCGGCGTCAGCTTGTTGACGAAGCCGATCGTCAGATTGACGAGAATGGCATAGGCGACGAACGGGCTGCCGAGGCGGATGACCAGGAAGAACGTGTCCGACACCGTGTCGGTGACATCGACGAGGGCGGCCTGCGGGTTGAAGAAGACGTTGACCGGCGCGACCGTGTAAGAGGAAACCAGCGCGCGTATTATCTCGTGGTCGAAATCGAAGACGAACAGCATCAACAGCGCCGAGAACGAGATGATTGCGGCAAGGGCTGCCTGGGGTTCGGGCTCCTCGATCGCCGGTCCGCCGGTCCCGCCATAACCGACCAGCATGGCGATGGCCGAGCCCATGAAGCGCAGGGCTTCCATGTAGAGCCTGGTCATGGCGCCGATCAGGCCGCCGACCAGAAGTTCCGAGATGATC
>NZ_RZTT01000382.1 GCF_003996995.1 Mesorhizobium sp. M7A.T.Ca.US.000.02.2.1
TCGTTGCGGTCATCGCCAGCAATCTGACGGCGCGCGTGCAGCGCAAGGCGGTCGCCGCCCGCTCGCGGGCGCGGGCCACGGAAGACATCTACCTCTTTTCAAAGAAGCTCGCCGGCGCCGGCACGCTCGACGACGTCCTTTGGGCCACGGCCTTCCAGATCGCCTCGATGCTGAAGCTGCGGGTGGTGCTGCTTTTGCCGGAAGACGGGACCATCACCGTCAAGGCCGGCTATCCGCCCGACGACACGCTGGCCGAGGCCGACATCGCCGCCGCCCGCTGGGCCTGGGAGCACAATCGTGCGGCGGGTCGTGGCGCCGACACGCTTCCGGGCGCCAAGCGCCTCTATTTGCCCTTGCGGACGGGGCGCACGGCCATCGGGGTCGTCGGCCTCGACAACGACAAGCAGGGTCCGCTGCTGACGCCCGAGCAGCAGCGGCTGCTTGACGCACTGGCCGACCAGGCGGCGGTCGCCATCGAGCGTATTCAGTTGGTTGCCGACGTCGACCGCGCCAAGCTCGCGGCCGAGGCGGACAGGCTGCGCTCGGCGCTGCTCACCTCCATTTCCCATGACCTGAAAACGCCGCTCGCCGCCATCATGGGCGCGGCCGGCACGCTGCGGGATTTTTCAGCAGCGCTTCCCGAACCGGACCGGGCCGAACTGCTGTCGACGGTGCTCGACGAATCCGAGCGGTTGAACCGCTTCATCGCCAATCTGCTCGACATGACCAAGATCGAGTCCGGCGCGATGGAGCCGAACTACGCCTTTCACTATGTCGGCGACATCGTCGGCTCCGCCTTGCAAAGGGCCAGGAAAATCATTGGCGAGCACAAGATCGAGACCGACATCCCCAAGGATTTGCCGATGTTGAAGGTCGACCCGGTGCTGTTCGAGCAGGCGTTGTTCAATCTTCTCGACAATGCGGCGAAATATGCCCCGGCAAGCTCGACGATTCGCATGCAGGGTTGGACCGACAATGGCTCCGTCCTGCTGCAAATCATGGATGAAGGGCCAGGCATTCCTCCCGGCGATCTGGAACGGATTTTCGACACGTTCTATCGAGTGCGCAAGGGCGACCAGATCCGCGCCGGTACGGGGCTCGGCCTGTCGATCTGCCGCGGCTTCGTCGAAGCGATGGGTGGCACCATCATGGCGGCAAACCGGACCGACGGTTCGGGCGCGGTGTTCACCATCAAAATGCCCAGGCCGGCAAATCCGCCCAATTTCGACACTTCGAATACCGACGACCACGACGTGGGTGACCTGGCATGACAAACTCGAACGTCAGGATATTGGTCGTCGATGACGAGCCGCCGATCCGCAAGCTGCTGCGCGTCGGGCTCGGCAGTCAAGGTTATGCGGTCAGCGAGGCGCCGAACGCGAAGGTGGCGATCGAGCTGATGGAGGCGGAGAAGCCGGACCTCGTCCTGCTCGACCTTGGGCTGCCCGGCATGAGCGGTCATGAGTTGCTGCGCAAATGGCGCGACGATGGTCTCGACATTCCAGTGGTCATGCTGTCCAGCCGGACCGACGAGGCCGGCATCGTCCAGGCCCTGGAACTCGGCGCCGACGACTATGTCACCAAACCTTTCGGCATGAACGAACTGGTGGCGCGCATTCGCGTGGCGCTCCGCCACAAGTTCCAGCAACAGGGCGAGAAGCCGATTTTCCAGACCGGCGATCTCAGCGTCGACCTGGTCAAGCGCATCGTCAAGGTCGAGGGCAAGGAGGTAAAGCTGTCGCCGAAGGAATACGACATCCTGCGCATGCTGGTGCAGCACGCCGGCAAGGTGCTGACCCATCATTTCCTTTTGAAGCAGGTCTGGGGCGATTCGACCGATGTGCAGTATCTCAGGGTCTATGTCCGGCAGCTCAGGCAAAAGATCGAGAAGAGCCCCGACCAGCCGCGCTACATCACCACCGAGACCGGCGTCGGCTACCGCCTGCGCGAGGCCGAATGAGCAGGCCAGGTTTTAGCCGATAGCTTCCCGTGGCTGGCCAAGCGGTCTGGAAACCCGCAAGGCCGCGAGGCAGCCGACAATGCCGAGCGGCACGAAGGCAAGAAACAGCCACGACGCGACATTCGCCGCCGCGTCGTGGTTCAGGCCTTGCGAAAAGCCGCTGGCGTTGGCGACGATGCCGGCGAGTGCGGCGCCCACGGCATAGCCGATGCGCTGCATGGTCGGCACTGCCGCCGAGGCGATGGTCTGCTCACCCTCCGGGGCGGAGGCGACGATGACGCGCGTCAGGAACGGCCAGGCGATGCCGAAGCCGCCGCCCTGCAACAGGGCACACATCAGGATCAGCGGGATGGAGCCCAGGGGTATCGCATACGCAAAGCCGGCGATGCCGGCCGCGATCATCACCGCGCCGCCGACGATGATCAGCCGCTCGCGCTGCGGCGGCGCGTTGGCGACCAGGATCGAGAGGATCGACCAGGCTATCGATTCGGCGGCGATGATGTAGCCGGTCGTCAACAGCGGAATGTCGTGAAGGCTGGTCAGCAACAGCGGTCCGTAGACGCCGAAGGAACAGGTCGCCACCGAAAAGGCGGCAACCATGGTCATGCCGGCGCCGACCGGCGTGCGCCATGAGAACAGCCGCGCCGGGAACAGCCGCGAACGCGGCTTCAGCGCGTCGATGGTGAAGAACAGCACCAGGCCGATGAGTCCGAGGGCCATCAGCAGCGAAGAGCGCAGCAAGGCGATGTCGACGCCGGCCGAGGCGATCAGCACCACGGCGACGGCAAGGCAGCCAAGGGCCGCGAACGGGAAGGGCGGTGCCTTGCCCGTGCTCGTCTTGGGTTTCGTCGCCTGGGGCGTGTCGAGCACGAGGAAGCTTGCCAGCGCCATGGCGGCGCCGCCGAGTGTGAAGATGCCGAAGGCCCAGCGCCATGACAAAAGCTCGGTCATGATCGCGCCTAGCAATGGTCCGCTGAAGGCGGCGACGCCCCAGATCGCCGACATGATGCCGAAAAGCTGCGGCCAGATGGCGCGCGAGAACAGTCGTTCGACCGAGACGAAGGCCAGCGACACCAGCGCACCGCCGCCAAGTCCTTCGATCAGGCGGCCGGCGAGGAACAGTTGCATGGAAGGCGAGGTGGCGCATATCAGCGCGCCTGTTGCGTAGAGGAGCGCGGCGACCACCATGTTGGTGCGCAAGGGGACATAACTCACCAGTCGTCCGGCGGCCGCGCCGGCAACGATGGCGCCGAGTTCGTAGATCGCCAGCGACCAACCGACGAGCTGTACGCCCGCCAGTTCGCCGACCATGGCCGGCATCACCGTTGCCACCATCGTTTCGTTGGTGGCGTGCAGCAGAATGCCGAGGCTGATGAAGCAGAAGCGCGCCAGGTCGCCGCTTGCCCACAATACGCGCCAGTCGACCCTGTTCGTGCTGATCTCGGTCATTTCCACCCCCGTCTTGCATATCTCGACGCCAGCGCAGGACGCCAGAAGCCAGTACGGGTTTCCGGCAGGACCATGCGAATCGACAGCGCTGGATCGAGGCGTTGTTGCGCTCGGGGCAGGCTTGTAAAACCTCAACCGGGGTTGAGCTCAAGCGGTTTTTTGAGGGCCGTTCGCGCGGATGCCCCTTCCGTTGGCGGGCTTCGTTGCGCGATCAATTCTCGGTGCTGCGCAGCTGGAATTGGCTGACGCCGATCGCGAGGTTCATGCCGGTCTGCGTCTGCAAGCTGAGCGGCTGCAAGGTGAAGGCCTGAGAGGAGCCGCCGACCAGCAGATTGGCGCCGGCGCCGACGGCGGCCGTCACCTCCGCGCTGGCGCCGATATAGTCGCCGGCCAGCGCACCCGGCGCATAGATGTTCTTCAGCGGCGTCAGCACGATCCACTGCATGACCGTCTGCTTCGTCGTGCCGATGTCGAGGCCGTATTTGTTGACGGCGCCGAAATAGGCTTCCGGCGCGAAGCTTTTGTCGGCGGGGTTGAAGGTGCAGCTCAGATCCTTGCTCGAGCCGAAGATGAAGCCGGTGCCGCCGCCTATGGCGCAGTCAAGCGTACCGACTTCCATGCCTCGGTCCTGCGCCTGCACCGCTCCGGATAGCGTGGTGAACATGGCGGCAGCTATGGCTGTCTTCAGCATGATGGTTCCCCCCCCCCAAATCAAACGGCGCGAAACCATCCTATCTGGTTCCGCGCCGCGGGGTGAGGGGTCATGGAGCGCACGGCTCCATGCAATCACTTGAATGAGTGGATCAGCTGGAGCGAGGTCACGGCCACGGCAAGGTTGACGCCGGTCTGCGCCTGGACGCTGAGCGGCTCCAGCATGACGGCGCTGTCCAGGCCGCCAACCAGCAGATTGGCGCCGCCGCCGGTCACCACGCTCGCCTCGGCGTTGACACCGTAGTAGCTGCCGGCGAGATCGCCTCCGTCACGATCCCGGGTCGCGGCCAGCACGGCCCAGACGAGCTGGCCCTGATGCGTCTGGCCGACATCGAGGCCGATCTTGGAGATGACGCCTGTGTAAATCTCGGACGGCCCGTGATGATGAGGCCGGAAGACACAGGACACGCCCTTGTTGGAAGCGACGATATAAGCGGTGCCGCCGTCGATGGTGCAATCGAGCGTGCCGAGTTGCAGCTTGCCGGCGCTGGCCGGAGCCACCGCGAACATCGTCGTGGCGAGGGCAGCGGCGCAGGCGAGTTTCTTGATCATGGGAGGGTCCTTTCGCAAAATACTTTCAACAACGGCTTGGGTGGGTAGACCGTTCCGCTGAAAACTTGGCGCGATCAAGGCAGGGGCCGAAAGCCTCCTGCCGGGGTTAATGCCCGGTTGCGAAGTGCGTCCTTTAGGACACGCAAAGGATCCCGCGGCACTTGGATGTCACGCGGATTTGTATGGGAAGCCGAAACCGAGATCAGCTGACGCGGGCGAGGCCATCCTTGGCCGGCTGGTAGGTAGGGTCGAGGCGAACGGCTTCCTTATAGGATTTCGCGGCCTTCGCCTTGTCGCCGCGCCGCTCATAGATCAGCGCCTGGTTGGACCACGCCTCGGCATTCCTGCCGTCGAGCTTGATCGCCATGTTGAAATCGGAAAAGGCGTTGTCCTCGTCGTTGGTCGCCAGATAGGAGAGGCCGCGGCCGTTATAGGGCTCGGCGGCGTCCGGCGCCAGCGAGATGGCGGTCGAGAAGTCCTCGATGGCGAATTTGTGCTGGCCCTGGCTCTGATAGATCAGGCCTCGATTGTGGTAGGCGCGCGCGTCGGTCGTATCGAGCTGGATTGCCTTCTGGAAGTCGTTGAAGGCGTCCTGGGTGCGACCCGCCTTGCGGTAGAGATTGCCGCGGCCGATATAGGCGGCGTCGTAGTTGCCGTTGATCTGGATCGAACGGTTGTAGTCCGCGAGCGCGGCTTCCTGATTGCCGAGGAAGCGCTGGATGAGCGCGCGGTTCGAATAGGCCTGGAAGAAATTCGGGTTGAGCTGGATGGCTTGATTGAAATCCTTGAGCGCCGCCTGGTACTGACCGCCACGGCCATAGGCCGAGCCGCGCACATTGTAGCCTTCGGGATCCTGGGGATTGCGCTGGATGACCGCCGACAGCGAGGAAATGTTCTCGCTCGACCCTTGCGCCTTGTCGATGTTGTTGAATTCACCGGTCGGGCCCGCCGTTTGGCAGCCGGCAAGCGCCAGTCCGGAGAGCAGGGCCGCTGTCAGGGCGAAACCACGCAATGCGGTCCCGCGCTCCACGCTTGTTGCGTTCATGTCTGCCCTGTCCTCACTTCAAGCCGCGTCGCTCAGGTCCGGCTCCCCTTCCGGACCGGTCACATCAAAACAAAAAGGTGGCGGCGATTCTAC
>NZ_RZTT01000383.1 GCF_003996995.1 Mesorhizobium sp. M7A.T.Ca.US.000.02.2.1
GCCGCCATCTCGACCCGCTTCGAGGTGAACACGCCGCCCTGCGCCGGGGCGAAATGGCTGCCGATCAGCATCTGTATCGCGGTGACGGCGGCGCCGAATGCCGGAAGGTCCCGCTCGACCAAAGCCGGCATAATGCCCATCAGCACCCTCCGGCAGATCTCCCCGCTGCCTGCCGTTGGGAATGGCGGCAGCGAACGAAACGCCGCGACCGCGGCAGCGCCATGCAGTCCATGCCCGGAATGGTCGAGGATGAGGATGACGCGCCACTCTTCCGGAAACGGCAGCCGCGCGACGACCGGAGGCGTTCCGCCGCGGTCGTTCTTGCCGGCGTCGACTATGACGCCGCCATCTTCGAAACTTGCGATGCCGATGCCGGATCGGCCGCCCCGCTCGAGCAGGCTCGCGTCGCCGGCGATATCCAGAGGCAAATTATGGAGAGTGCGCAACGCCGAGGCGACGGCAAGGGCGATCTGCGTGCCGGACCCCAGACCCGCATGACTGGGGATCGACTGCTCGACCACCAGATGGTGCTGGCCGCGAATGCCGAGATGCTTGCAGAGCGTCGACAGATGCTCGCTGGCGCGGGTGCTCTCGGAGCCTTCGACGATGGTTTCGCCGGACCGCGACAGGGTGACGACGGTTTCGGGTTCGCTCAATGGAAGCCCGACGCTGCCGAACCGCCGTCCGGCATCGCCATTGAGATCAAGGAAGCCAAGGTGCAGGCGAGCGGGCACTCGTATGGTAACAGAATTCGACATCTGCCCCCCGATGGGTGCATCATGGATGCATCATGGAAGTTTAGGTGCCCGGTACCATGATAACTGTTTTCGTCGATGGGGCAAGCCAAAGAGAATGCATCCACGTGTTTGCTGGCTCCGGCGTGTAGACAGACCGAGCAATTCGCGGAGGTCGAGATGAACGAGACAGTCAAGGAAAAGGTCTATTCGGAAGCCGAGATCGCCGAGCGGCTTGAGAAGGAGCTGCCAAAATGGCGCTACGAAAACGGCTGGATCCGGCGCAAATACAAGACCCACAGCTGGAAATCGACGCTGATGGTCATCAACACGGTTGGCCATCTCGCCGAGGCGGCGTGGCACCATCCCGATATCACCGCCTCCTATGCCTGGGTCGAGGTGCGCCTGATGAACCACGCGGCGAAAGGCATTACCGACAAGGATTTCGAGTTGGCGAAAAAGATCGAGGATGTTGTCCAGTGGCAGCCGGCCAAGGAAGGCGGGGCGCTGGAGGGCACTCCGCTGACCGATCAACGCTTCGCTTACGTCAAATATGACTAAGCAGGGTCGGAATTTGTTGATAGCGTATGAAAACATTCGCTGATCCGCTGCGAGGTGGGGTTCACGGCCAATCCAGTTTCGTCTAGGATCGTGGCGGCACCAGAAAGTAGTTTAGCGAATGGCGGTTGCTTGGATCGGCAACCGGGAAGCGCTGATTGAGCGCGCGGCTGCGCATGCCGCGTCGCTACTGTCGTCAAGTCGGTGCCCGGTTTTCAGCTTTGATACGGATATAGACGGCACGAGGGCGGCGATCGCGCTGGCTGAGAGGGCTGGCGCGGCATACGACCATGCCGATGGCGCGGCACTTGCCCGGGAGACTGCGCTTTTTACGGACAAGGGGGCAATGACCGTCGCCCCCGGAGAGACGCGCCGGCGTGCCGATGTCGTGGTGATCGTGGGCGAGCTCCCGCGGATCCATCATGGTCTTGTTGGCGAACTCGCCGGGACGGTTCCCGACCTCTCGACCGTGAACCAGCGCGCGTTCTTCGTGGTAGGCCCGAACGGGATGTCTGTGCCGCCGCTGAACGGCGGCCGCGAGGCAACGCGACTTTCCTGTGGCCAAGCTAGCCTCGCCGCCACGCTGGCGGCACTGAGAGCACAGTACAAAGGGCGGCGTACATCGCAACCGGTGTCGAATTTCAATGATTTCGCCAAAGCTCTGGCGGCCGCGCGTTTTCCCGTGTTCCTGTTTTCAGGCCACGCCGCCGAAGGCCTGGCATTGGAGATGCTGCAAGGACTGATCGCCGATCTCAATCGCAAATCGCGCGCATCCGGCCTTCATCTGCCGGCGAACGAAAACGGGTGGGGTAGCACGCTCGCCTCGGCCTGGATGACAGGTTTTCCGCTGCGTACCGGCTTTGCGCGCGGTTTCCCGGAATTCGATCCCTGGCGCTGCGATGTGGCGCGCATGATCGCTGCCGGCGAAGCCGACCTGCACCTGCGGATCTCCGCCGCAACGGCCCAGCCGAAGGAAAAAAAGCGCCGCATGGCGCTGATTGTGCTGACGAAAACGGAAAAGCCGGTTGCCGGCGCCGCAGTCACCATCGCTATCGGCGAGGCTGGGGTCGATCACGATGCGGTTGTCTATTCCAGCCGCACGGGCTCGCTCAGGTCGACCGAGGCGCAAGCGGCCTCGCAATTGCCCTCCGCCGCGACGATCATCCGCCTGATCGCTACCCACGCTTTCGCCGAGCCACTGCCATGCTGACGAAAATCGCCGGCGGCGACATCATCGATCCCGTCAACGGCCGTCTCGGCAAAGGCGACCTCTGGATCAAGGACGACAAGATCGTCCCGGCGCCGGCGGGAGGGGCGGCCGACCGGACCATAGAAGCCAGCGGCTGCATCGTAATGGCTGGCGCCATCGACATCCACTCCCACATCGGTGGCGGCAATGTGAACACCGCGCGGCTGCTCTTGCCCGAACAGCATGCCGCCCATCAGCTGAGGCCAGCAATGACGCCGCTCTCCAATGCCGGCTGGTCGACGTTCCAGACGGGCTGCCTCTACGCAAAGATGGGCTTTACGACGGTGGTCGAGCCGGCGATGTCGCCGGGAGCGGCGCTTCACACGCATCTCGAACTGGCTGACATCCCGATCATCGACAAAGCGACGCTTGCCATTCTCGGCAATGACGATTTCCTGTTGTCGATGATCCGCGACGACGCCCCCTCGACGATGATCGAGGACTATGTCGCCTGGACGGTCGCTTCGACGCGAGCGCTTGGGGTCAAGGTGATCAACGCCGGTGCGGCGGCCGCCTTCAAGGAGAACGTCCGCACCTTCTCGCTGGACGATGTCGTGCCTTCCTATGGTGTCAGTTCGCGCAAGATCGTCAAGACGCTGCAGGCCGCCGTCGACAGTCTTGGCCTGCCGCATCCCCTGCATGTCCATTGCAACAATCTGGGCAGCCCCGGATCGGCGGATACGGCGGCTGCGACGATCGCAGCGGCGGATGGGCTGCCGCTGCATCTCGCCCACCTCCAGTTCTATGGCTATGGCACGGAAGGAAAACGCGGGTTTTCCTCTGCCGCCGCACGGCTTGCCGAACTGGTCAACGCGACGCCGGAAGTCACCATCGATATCGGCCAGGTCATGTTCGGCCAGACGGTCACGGTCTCCTCCGACGTCATGCGGCAGTTTTCGGCGCGTGGCAGCGCGCACCCGAAAAAGACCGTCATTCATGATGGTGACGGCAATGGCGGCGGCATCGTGCCCTACAGCTATGGCAAGGACTTCTACGGCACGATGCAGTGGGCGATCGGGCTCGAGCTTTTTCTCCTGATCGACGATCCCTGGCGTGTGTTCTTCACCACCGACCATCCCAACGGTGCACCTTTTACCGCTTATCCGGCGCTGTTCGAACTGCTGATGAGCCGGGAAGCGCGCGCCGAAATGACCGCTGGACTTTCACGATCCGCCCTGGCGCTCTCTACCCTGGCCGCAATCGACCGCGAATACACGTTCGAGGAAATCGCCATCATGACGCGCGCGGCGCCGGCCAAGCTGCTCGGCTTGACGGATCGAGGCCATCTCGGCGCCGGTGCAACAGCCGACATCGCTGTCTATCGCAGGGACCGCAGTATCGCGAAAATGCTCGGACAGGCGGCGTATGTTTTCAAGGATGGCGATCTCGTCGTGCAAGACGGGGAAATCATCCATTACCGCTGGGGCAAGGCATTGAGGCTCAAGCCGCCTGTCGACAAGGCAATGGTGCGACGGCTCGAGGACTATCACCAGCAGCGCTACGGCCTGTCGCTGGACTGGTTCAATTTTCCGGATTCCGCGATTGCGCGCGAACAGCCATTCGGCGAGGTGCCATGCCGAACATGAGCGTCAATGGGATGACGATCGACGATACCTTCGCGGAAGCCTTCGGCATGCGCGCAACCGCCATCGTCATCACCGCGCCGAGCCGGAAATGGGCTCGCCAGGCGGCGATCACGATGTCCGGCTTCGCCACCTCGGTGATCGGTTGCGGCTGCGAAGCGGCAATCGATCTCGACCTGCCGCCCTCGGCCACACCGGATGGCCGGCCGGGCTGCCGCGTCATGATCTTCGCGATGGGAACGGACGAATTGCAGAAGCAACTGCTTAATCGTGTCGGCCAGTGCGTTTTGACCTCGCCGGGTTCCGCCTGCTTTGCCGGGCTGCAGGGCAGCGCCGAGCTCAAGCTCGGTTCGGCGCTGCGTTATTTCGGCGACGGCTGGCAAATCTCCAAGAAGATCGGCGACAGGCATTTCTGGCGTATTCCCGTCATGGATGGCGAGTTCCTGTGCGAAGCAACGACCGGACTGACGAAGGAAGCTGTCGGTGGCGGCAATTTCTTTGTCATGGCGCAAAGCAGCGCCAACGCTTTGGCCGCTGCCGAGGCCGCGGTCGCTGCGATCGGCATGGTGCCTGGCGCCATCGTGCCGTTTCCGGGCGGCATTGCCCGTTCGGGTTCCAAGATAGGTGGCAAATACAAAGGCATGATCGCTTCGGCCAACGAAGCCTACGCGCCAACGCTGCGCGGCGTCGTCGCGAGTGAGCTCGGTCCCGACGTCAACGCCGTCCTGGAAATCGTCATCGATGGTGAAACCAATGATGCAGTTGCCGCCGCGATGAAGGCAGGCGTCAAGGCTGTCATAGAGCTCGGACCGAAAAAAGGCGCGGTTCGGATCAGCGCCGGCAACTACGGCGGCAAGCTCGGGAAATTCATCTACTCGCTGAAGGATATGCTGCCATGAAGGCGCTGACCTTCACCCTGGTTGCCGAGCCGCCGGAGCGCCTTGACCTGTCGCCGCTGACGCCGGAGCGGCTGGCCGGGATCGAAAGGCGCGACGTCGAAAGAATCCAGATCGGCATGTCGAAGCACGGATCGAAGGTGGGCGACATTTTTCGCGTCGCCGGCAGCGATCCGACAAGCATCGTGTTCGAAGGCGGAAGCACGCGCCTTGACCTTGTGGCGCAAGGCATGCGGGGCGGGTCGGTCCGCCTCGTTGGCAATGCCGGCGCCCAGGCCGGGCGCGCCATGCGCGGTGGCAAGCTCATGATCGAAGGCAATGCGGGTCCATACGCCGGCTCCGGTATGCGTGGCGGCAGGCTTGAGATAACAGGCAATGCTGGCGACCACCTCGGTGCGCCGCTCGTCGGGGAACTGGCCGGCATGAACGGCGGTGTGTTGATCGTCAGGGGCAAGGCGGGCGCCTTCGCGGCGGACCGCATGCGGCGCGGCCTGATCGCGGTGCTGAAAGGCTCCGGCGACCATGCCGGCAGCCGCATGATCGCCGGCACCCTGGTGGTGGCCGGTGGCACCGGTGAGATGCCCGGTTATTTGATGCGTCGCGGTTCGATCATTCTCGATCGCACGCCGGCACGCATGTCGCCGAGCTTCGTCGAATGCGGCGCGCCCGAGAGCGTTTTCGCCGGCATCATCGATCGTCATCTGATCGCCGAGGGCATTTTGAAACGGCCGCTTCTGGGGAGCGCACCGCGCAAATATGGCGGGGATAACGCAGTGCTCGGAAT
>NZ_RZTT01000384.1 GCF_003996995.1 Mesorhizobium sp. M7A.T.Ca.US.000.02.2.1
GGCCACTGCATGGCGACCTGCATCACGAGAACATCCTGCACGGACCGCGCGGCTGGCTGGCTATCGATCCGAAGGGCGTGCTCGGCGACCCCGGCTTCGATGCGGCGAACATGTTCTACAACCCGCTCGAGCGGGACGATCTCTGCCTCGACCCCGAGCGGATCGCTGGTATGGCCGGGATCTTTGCCAACACTCTGGGCCAGACACCGGCCGCTATCCTTGATCATGCCATCGCCTATGGTTGCCTCTCGGCGTCATGGCATCATGAGGACGACAATGCGGTCGAGGAGAACCGCGAATTGTCGGTCGTCAAGGCGATCCGGGCGGTACGGGCAAGCTTCTGATCCGGACCCGGTAGATCAGCTCAAGATCAGCCCCTGAGCGCTATTCCCGTCGGCAAGGGATAGGCGCCCTTGGTGCCGCGCCAGTGTGCGGCGGCAAAACCCAGCACGATCAGCGCAAATCCCTGATGGGTCAGCGCCATATGCAGCGGCACATGCATCAGCAGCGTGCCGATGCCGATCGAGGCCTGCACCAGCACCAGTAGAAACAGCAGCGTCGCGCGGCGCGCATGCGTTGTTTCAGGCAGCCGCCGGCGCGTGGCGATCATGTGCCACAAGGCCACCACGAATACCGTGTAAGCGCCAAGCCGATGGACGAACTGCACCGTCTTCGGGCTCTCGAAGAAGTTGCGCCATGCCGGCTCGAGGATCAGCAGATCGCCAGGGATGATTTTGCCGTCCATCAACGGCCAGGTGTTGTAGCTCAGGCCCGCATCGAGCCCGGCGACCAGGCCGCCGAGATAGATCTGGATCAGCGCCAGCAGCACGATGAAGCCGGCCTGCCTCTGCGTCGACCGATCGGCGGCGGGTTCGGAATGCGGCGCCAATCCTCGCGCGACCACCATGGTGGCGGTGAAGATCAGCGCGGCGAGTGTCAAGTGGGTCGCCAGCCGGTACTGGCTGACGGAGACCCGGTCGACCAATCCTGAAGCCACCATCCACCAGCCGATGGCGCCTTGCAGGCCGCCGAGCAGGAGAATGCCCACCAACTTCGCTCCCAGGCCGCGCTCGATGCGGCGCGTCGCCCAGAAGAACATGAGCGGCAAGGCAAAGACCAGGCCGACGCTGCGCGCCAGGACGCGGTGCGCCCATTCCCACCAGAAGATCGACTTGAACGCCTCGATGCTCATGCCCTTGTTGAGCTCGGCATATTGCGGGATCTGCTGGTAGAGCTGGAATTCCTCTTGCCACTCGGCATCGTTGAGCGGCGGGATCACGCCATGGATCGGCTTCCACTGCGTAATCGACAGGCCGGAATCGGTGAGCCTGGTGGCGCCGCCGACCAGCACCAGCCCAAACAGCACCAGAAGCACCACATAGAGCCAGCCGCGCAGCAGCGCCCGGTTATGCAGGTCGCGGTCGCGGGCGACGTATGGCGCGGCAGCTGATATGGCAGCCATGATCTTGTCCCGGCAGGTTGATTTGGCGGATTGGTGGACCATCGCACCCGTGCTGGCAAGACCATACGGCGCGGCACGCCGTCGCGCCGCGTCTCACCGGTTGCACAGTCTCGCCTCAAGGCCTATGCGAGGCCAATACCCTTTGAGCCGGCCAGGCCGCCTGTGCGAATTCCGGCATGCTCGATCAGGAGACCAAGCATGCCCCTGCGCCTGAAAAAGCTGATCGGAATGTTTCTGCTGGTGGCGCTGGTCATCATCTATGCGCTGGTCGCATCGATCTTCGCGGTCGCCCGGCTGTCGGAGTCGGGTCCGTGGGTGCATTTCCTGTTCTTCCTGCTCAGCGGCCTGCTCTGGGTGCTGCCGGCGATGGGCATCATCAAATGGCTGATGCTGGAGCCGAGGGCCAAGCGCTAGGCGAAACCGCCAGCGTCAGATGGTGACGACCATCTTGCCGGCGTTGGCGAGCGGCGTCGTCACGCCCGACAGCATGGTGCGGATGTGGGCGAGGCTCTGGTAGCGGCCGTTGACGGAAATGCGCGGCAAGGCGTGCAGGAACCCGGCATGCTCGGCGCGCAGCACGCCGTGGCGCGTCGTCACGGCGGAGGTATAGCCTGCGTCGCGGGCAAAGCCCACTTCGCGGCAGCCGACAGCGCTGGCATAGCCATAGGGATAAGCGAAATGGCGGGGCATTTCGCCCAGTTCGGCCTGCAACATGGGGCGCACGGCGCCAACCTCGTGCCGGGCATCGGCTTCGGAGAGCCGCTTCAGATTACTGTGGTTGATCGTATGGGCGCCGATCGTCACCAGCGGATGCGCGGCGATGCGGCGGATTTCGTCCCAGTTCATCAGTGTCCGCAGGCGCGGACCGTCGGCGTCGATGCCGTTTGCGCGAGCCAGGTCACGCAACACCGCCTGCAAGTCCTCCTCGCGGATTTCCGAGGTGAGATAGGCGTGCAGGCGTGCATTGGCCTGCAGCTTCTTCGCGGGGGTCGAGCAATCGATCGTCAGCGGACCATTCGGCCGCGTCAGCGTCAAGGCATCGCGCACGTTGACGATGTCCTCGACAACGTCCCACCACAGGTCGGCGGTGCCGTTGATCAGCCCGGGCGCGACATAGATGGTGATCGGCGCGCCATGCTTCTCCAACACCGGCAGCGCCTCGACCATGTTGTCGCGATAGGCGTCGTCGGCGGTGATGGTGGCAAACTGACCGCCCTTGCCGCCTGCTTTGATGCGCTCAACGGCTTCGTCCATGGAGACGAAGGCATAGCCATGCGCCTTCATGTCGGCGATCATGGCGTCAAGGAAGCCGGGCGCGATATTCAGATGCCGGTTGACGCTGTCCGGCTTTTCCGGCGTCGCGGTAACACGGTGCAGCATCAGGATGGCGCCGATGCCGCCGATGAACGGCTTGGCCAGCGGTGCAAGGCCGGTATAGCGGGCGACGTTCAGCGCCAGTTTCCGGATTGCCTCCCCGCCGTCGATCATTCATTCACCTTTTGCGCCTAGGCTGATCCAAGCACGGAATGCGCCTATGCGAACCCCCAAATCGCGATCAATACGTCCTAAGGATTGAGGTATGGTTGACGCAACCGCGTCATTTGACGGCAATCGGCTTGCGGCGACCGAGGCATCGTCGCGCGCCTTGCCACGGGACCATGCCGGCCTGTCGATTTCAGTGGCGTCCACGGACGGACTCGCGGCCTATGCCGAGTTCTGCCGCTCGGCCCTGTTTGGGCCGGCGCAGAGTGCTGCCTGGGTCCAGAACTGGGCGACCGAGACACGACCGGACCTGCTCGTCGCGACGCTGAGTGCCGAGGGCAAACCGGTTTTCTCGCTGGCGCTGGAGGTTGCCGCCAGGGGGCCGTTCCGGATCGCCCGCTTCATGGGTGGGCGCCACGCCAACGGCAACTTCGTCGCCGCCGACCCGAACTGGCTGGCCAAAGCGGATATACCGGCCCTCCGATCGGTGCTGGCGGCCATCGCCAAGGCACGCCCGGACATCGATCTGGTCGCGCTCGAGCGGTTGCTGCCCGATCTCGACGGCGTCGCCAATCCGCTCGCATCGCTTGAGCATTTTTCCAGTCCCAACCTGTCGCTGGCCGTCGATCTCGCCGGCGGCTTCGATGCGCTGCTTTCCCGCGCCAGCGGCAAACGCAAACGCAAGAAGCACCGGTCGCAGATCCGGAAATTCGAGGCCGTAGGCAGCTATCGGCGCATCGGGGCCCGCACCCCCGACGAGGTGGGCAGGCTGCTCGACGCCTTCTTCGAGATGAAGGAACTCCGCTTCCGCAAGATGGGCATCGCCAATGTTTTTGGCGACGCACAGGTACGCGGCTTCTTCCGCGCGCTGTTCATGCAGGCGCTTGCCGAGGACAGGCCTTCCTTCGTGCTGCACGGGCTCGAGGTTGCCGGCAAGCTGCGCGCCATCACCGGTTCAAGTCGCTTGGGCAAACGCCTGATCTGCGAATTCGGAGCGATCGCCGAGGACGATCTTGGGCACGCCAGCCCCGGCGACTTCCTGTTCTTCGACAACATCCAGGAAGCCTGCGAGACCGGTTTCGAGGTCTATGACTTTTCGGTCGGAGATGAGCCTTACAAGCGGCTGTGGTGCGATATCGAAACGCGGCATTTCGAAGTGCTGGTCCCCTTGACCATGAAGGGCCGCATGCTGGCGCTGACGCTTCGGCAAGGCGCGCGGCTGAAAGCCTTCGTCAAGAACAGCCCGACGATCTGGAAGCTGACCAAAGTGCTGCGCCGCAAAGCCGCCGGCCAGGCAGCGCCCGCGGAAGAAGATAGCTGACGCCATGAAGCCGATCATCCGCACACTGTCCCTGCAGGAACTGGCGCTTCTCGTCGACTGGGCGGCCGCAGAAGGCTGGAACCCAGGTCATGAAGACCCGGCGATGTTCCAGGCCGCGGACCCCGAAGGCTTCATCGGCGCCTTTGTCGGCGACGACATGGTCGCGGCAATTTCGGCCGTGGCCTATGGAAGCGAATTCGGTTTCATCGGCCTCTACATCTGCCGGCCTGACATGCGCGGCATGAGCTACGGCAAGGCCGTGTGGGACGCCGGCATGAAAAGGCTCTCGGGCCGGACTGTCGGCCTCGACGGCGTCGCCGAGCAGCAGGCCAATTACCGGCGCAAGGGCTTCGCGCCGGCCTATGAGACCATCCGCTTCACCGGGCGCATGGCAGGCCAGCCGGTCAGGGCCGATGGGTTGCGGATGATTACGACGCAGCTCCTGTCCGGCATCGTCGCCTATGACGCCCATTGCTTTCCGGCGCCCCGAGGCACCTTTCTGAAGCGATGGCTGCAGGAGCCGCATCATGGGCTGGCGGCGATCAGTTCGCGCGGCGCGACCGGCTTTGGCGTGGCGCGCCGCTGTCGGTCCGGCTTCAAGATCGGCCCGCTGTTTGCCGACGATATGGAAATCGCTTTGCAACTCCTGGAGGGACTGGCCGGTGCCTGCGAGGGCGGCGAGCTGCACATCGACGTCCCCGCCGACAATACCGGCTTCATAACTGCGCTCGATGCGGCCGGCTTTGCGCCGACCTTCACCACCACGCGCATGTACAAGGGGCCTGCCCCGGAATTGGACCTGCGAAGGGTGTTCGGCGTAACGACGCTTGAACTGGGATAGATCGGGCGAACCGCAGAACGGCCCCGCCGGCGATCCGGGGCTCCCGTCAGGCAGCGGCAGTGCGCCTTCCCGGCACCGGATTGCCGGGCGGTTCGTGGCCGAGCGGCGTCACCAGCGTCAGGTCGGGGTAGCCGTTCTCGATCAGCTTGACCGCAGCCTGCGTCACCTCATCGTCGGCCTCCAGCATGGAGAGAAAGACCTCGGTGGCATCGCCGGTCAGGCGGCCGATGCCTTGTGCGTCGGCCGGTCCGCACTCGACCACGACCAGGTCGTAGGCTGTCGTCAGCGACTGCATGATGATCGGCAGCCGGTCGGCGGCACGCATGGCACGAACCGGATCGGCGGTTCCGACCGGGATGACGTGACAGTCCGAGTAGAGATCGGCATGGATGACGTCACTGAACTGCGCTTCCGAAGCGAGCAGGTTGGTGATGCCGGGGAAAAGCCCGCTGTCCAGCATCGGCCGCGAGGCGGCCCCCGACGCGGTGAGGTCCAGCAACAGCACGCGCAGCCCGGCGTCGGCGACCTCGCGCGCCACCAGGATCGCGGATGCAGCCGCCTCGTCGCCTTCCGGCGAGACGAATATGGCGCGCGCCGCACCGCTGGAGATCAGCTTTTCGGCAGCCTTCTCGATATCGATCTCGCCCAGGGTGGAACGCGCCGGTTCGGGCTCGACAGCCGTCTGCTCTGTCG
>NZ_RZTT01000385.1 GCF_003996995.1 Mesorhizobium sp. M7A.T.Ca.US.000.02.2.1
CTTCCAGCGGATTGAGCATCATGGCGCCGAGCGACGTCCACGCCGACAACGCAAGGAGCA
Organism: Mesorhizobium sp. M7A.T.Ca.US.000.02.2.1; assembly: GCF_003996995.1. Taxonomy (GTDB): domain Bacteria; phylum Pseudomonadota; class Alphaproteobacteria; order Rhizobiales; family Rhizobiaceae; genus Mesorhizobium. The sequence continues at coordinate 61 of NZ_RZTT01000385.1, forward strand.
GAAATGCCAGCACGCTGCCGGTGGCCGCCAGCCGCCGGCGCCCGATCATGGCCGCGAGCAATCCCGCCAGCAGCAGGAAGATCGCCAGGTTGAGCGGCTGGATGAAGAACCAGAAGATCTTGGAAAGGTAGAAGAACATAGGAGCCGGATGTCCCTCGGAGTGCCCGTCGATTTATACGAAATCTACGCTCTGGCACGAATAGCGGCAATATCTTACAAATAAGGATACACAATGGAAAATATGCACAGCGGAATTACGGTCAACGCCAAAATGTAAAAACCAACGCCGAGCCAATATATTCCCGGATCTTCGCTTTTCCGGTGTAATCCTGTCCTTGTCTTGAGCGTTTTCGTTTTCAAAGCTGAGATCAGTACAGGAACACCGCGCCAAAGCCAGTAGCAATAGAGCGGCAGAAGGATGGCCAGCAGTAGCAAGCTGGCAAATCCATACGACATGATCTTTTCGTTCTCTACCACCACTTCTCCGGCTGGAACGTGCCTGCGGCCTGCTCGATGACGGCGGCGGTCTGGAACAGCGTTTCCTCGTCGAACGGCCGGCCGATCAGTTGCAGCCCGAGCGGCAGGCCCTTGGCGTCGAGCCCGGCGGGTACGGCGATGCCCGGCAGGCCGGCCATGTTCACCGTGACGGTGAAGATGTCGTTGAGGTACATCTTGACCGGATCGGCAGCCATGTCCTCATCGGCGACGCCGAAGGCGGCGGACGGCGTTGCCGGGGTCAGGATGACATCGACGCCGGCGGCGAAGACAGTCTCGAAATCGCGCTTGATCAGATTGCGCACCTTCTGCGCCTGCAGATAGTAGGCGTCGTAGTAGCCGGCCGACAGCACATAGGTGCCGATCATGATGCGGCGCTTGACCTCGCGGCCGAAACCGGCGGCGCGGGTCTTCTCATACATGTCGACGATATCCTTGCCCGGCACGCGCAAGCCGTAGCGGACGCCATCATAGCGGGCGAGGTTGGACGAAGCCTCGGCGGGCGCCACGATGTAATAGGCGGGCAGCGCGTATTTGGTGTGCGGGAGGGAAATGTCGACAATCTCGGCGCCGGCGTCCTTCAGCCAGGCAATGCCCTTCTGCCACAGCGCCTCGATCTCTTCGGGCATGCCGTCGACGCGGTATTCCCTGGGAATGCCGACCTTCATGCCCTTGATCGGCTTGCCGATCGCGGCCTCATAGTCCGGCACCGGCCGGTCGACCGACGTCGTGTCCTTCGGATCGACCGAGGCCATCGACTGCAACAGGATCGCGGCATCGCGTACGTCGCGCGCGATCGGGCCGGCCTGGTCGAGCGACGAGGCGAACGCGACGATACCCCAGCGCGAGCAGCGGCCATAGGTCGGCTTGATGCCGACCGTCCCGGTGAAGGCGGCCGGCTGGCGGATCGAGCCGCCAGTATCCGTCGCGGTCGCGCCGGCGCACAGGAAGGCGGAGACTGCCGTGGCCGACCCGCCGGAAGAGCCACCCGGCACCAACTGCGCATTGTCCAGGCTGCGCACGGTCCTCGTGCCGCCGGCCGAGACGAAGCCGCCGTCGCCCTGATGCGTCGTCGGCATCACCGCAGTATCGAGGCGTGAGCGCCGCCACGGATTGATGACCGGACCATAGTAGGACGTCTCGTTGGACGAACCCATGGCGAACTCGTCCATGTTGAGCTTGCCGAGCATAACGGCGCCGTCGGCCCACAGATTTGACGTAACGGTCGATTCGTAGCGCGGCTTGAACCCGTCGAGCACATGGCTGCAAGCCTGCGTGTGGACGCCTTCGGTGCCGAACAGGTCCTTGATCCCCAACGGAATGCCTTCCAGCGCACCGCCCTCGCCCTTGACCAGCCTGGCGTCGGACGCCTTGGCCATGTCGCGCGCCTTGTCGCCGGTCACGGCGACATAGGCATTGAGCGCCGGATTGGCGCGCTCGATAGCGCCGAGATAGGCCTCGGTGATCTCGGTCGCGGTGATTTCCTTGCCGCGCAGCTTGGCGCGGGCCTGTGAAATCGTCAGCTGGGTCAGGTCGCTCATCAAAGGCTCTTTTCGTAAAACACCGACCACTCAGAATCGGGATAATCCAGCACCGGGCCGCAACGCGAAAACCCGGCGCGTTCGTAGACTGTCCACGCCGCGGGATGACGATCGCCCGTCTCCAGCACCAGTCGCTTCAGTCCCTCGTTGCGCGCCAGCGCCTCGACCCGCTCGACGATTTTCGCGCCGATCTTCTGGCCGCGATGCGACGGCCTGATATACATGCGCTTGACCTCGCCAATGGCGCCGTCATGACGCTTCAGCGCGCCGCAGCCAATGGCCAGGCCTTTATCTCGGGCGATGAAAACCGTCGTGTCCTGACCGGCCATCTGCTCAACCGTCAAATGGTAGCAATGCTCCGGCGGCGTCAGTTCGAGCAAGGTCTCGTTGAGTTCGGTGACCAGCCCGCGCAGGTCGTCCTGGAGCGGCGTCTCAATGGCGATCTCGATTGCCATCGGCGGACTTACTCCACGACCTTCGGCACGAGGAAGAAATTCTCTTCGGTCGCCGGCGCGTTGACGACGATGTCGGCCGCCTTGCCGCCGTCGGTGACGACATCGCTGCGCTTCTTCATGTCCATCGGCGTCACCGAGGTCATTGGCTCGACACCGGAAACATCGACCTCGTTCAGCTGCTCGACGAAGCCCAGAATGGCGTTCAGCTCGCCGGTCATCCGTTCGGCATCCTCTTCGCTCACCGCGATGCGGGCGAGATGCGCGACGCGCTTCACTGTCTGAAGATCTACGGACATGTTTTTGCCTCGGGGAAAACCAGTTCGGGCTATAGCGGCGCCGCGCGCGCTGCGCAACATGCATCGTGCGAGAGACCAGGCTGTGCCGACGGCCCGCTCATCGGCTCTCAGAATACGTCTATGGCAGGGCAACGCCTTCGCACAGATAGTAGCTGCCGCTGTTGCCGCTTGCTTCGCTTTCGTCGTCGACGGGCCGAACCGACACGAGATCGATCTGCTTCGCGTTCATTTGCGTCACCGAGAGAACGTCGGGAAAGACATAACCCGGTTCCTGGCAGATGGCCGTCACCGCCCAGCTCGGCGAAGCCGTCGCCTTGCTGATCTGCAGAAACTCGCAATTGTATTCGACGCTTTGCAGGCCGTATGCCGAAAGCACGATGTTGCCGGCGTCGATCAGCGTTTGCAGCGTGTCCTTCTTGGCCTGTTTGCAAAGCTCCTCGGACTGAAGGTAGACGCCTTCGATGAAATCATCCGCGGCGAGCGCAGGCGACGCCGCGACCAGTATGGAAACGCAAAAAGATTGCCTCAAAGCCATGGTTTTATTCCATTTTGGCTGCTTCTAAATCGTAATCGTCTCGCCAATCTTGGGCAAAGCCACCTTGATGCCGGATCCTTCCAGGCCGGCCTCGAACTTGTCGGCGGTCGGGTCGATCATCGGAAAGGTGCCGAAGTGACAGGGAACCACGGTGTCGAACTTGAAGAAGCGCCGGCAGGCAAGTGCGGCCACCGCGCCTCCCATGGTGAAGCGGTCGCCGATCGGCACAATGCCGATCTTCGGCTCGTGCAACTCGTTGATCAGCGCCATGTCGGAAAAGATGTCGGTGTCGCCCATGTGGTAGAGCGTCTTGTCTTCCGGGAAATGCAGGACGAGGCCGCCCGGATTGCCGAGATAGGTGTTCTGGCCACCTTCGCCGGGGAACGAGGATGAATGCAGCGCCTGGACGAAAGTGGTGGTGAAGCCGCCGCAATCGACGGTGCCGCCGATGTTGCCCGGGTTGATCTTCTTGTCGCTGGCGCCCTTGCCGACCAGGTACATGCAGATCTCGAAATTGGCGACTAGCTGGGCGCCGCTTTTGCCAAGCACTTCCAGCGCGCCGCTGATGTGGTCGCTGTGGCCATGCGTCAGCAGTACATGCGTGATTCCCTCGGCCGGTCCCTCCCAGCCGCCCTTCCAGGACGGATTGCCGATCAGATAAGGATCGATGAGGATCTTGGCATCAGCGGTCTCGATGCGAAAGGCCGAGTGGCCGTACCAGGTCAGTTTCATGAATGCATTCCTCGATTTTTATCTTGCCAAAGGATAGAACGCCGACGGCCCCGAGATCAAAGGGTTACTGTGTCCACCACGCGTTTGACAAAACACGTGGTGGTGAAATGCGAAGGACGGCCGGTGGGCATTATCACGATCGAGGAATTGCCGGCGCGGCTGACCGGCGGCAAGACGCTGGCGGGACTTGACCTCGGCGACAAGACGATCGGCGTCGCGGTCTCGGACCAGAGATTCTCCTTCGCCCATCCGCGCCCGGTCATCATGCGAAGGAAATTCTCGCTCGATGCGGCGGTGCTGCTCGCCTTGCTGCATAAGGAGAATGCCGGCGCGGTGGTGATTGGGCTGCCGATCAACATGGACGGTTCGGAAGGTCCGCGTGCGCAGAAATCGCGCGCCTTCGTTCGCAACATGGCCCAGATGAGCGACCTGCCCTTCGTGCTCTGGGATGAGAGACTATCGACGGTCGCGGCCGAAAGGACGCTGATCGAGATGGATTTCTCGCGCCGCAAGCGCGCCGGCAAGATCGATTCGGCGGCAGCCGCGTTTATTCTGCAGGGAGTTTTGGACCGGCTTCAGTCGCTCCACGCATCCGCTCGAACGGAACCGGACCCGCCCACCGCTGTTTGACCCAGCCGGCGATTTCGCGGCGACGGCGGAAAGCCCAAAGCGCCATCAGCAGCAACCCGTCGAAGACGCACGTCTTCGCCACCATGCCGGGAATGATCGCCGGATCGATGCCGAGCATCTGACCATAGAGCTGGAAGAAGAAGTCGTGCATCTGTCGGCTGAGCATCGTGTAGCCGAAATTGATGTCATTGGCCGACAGATAGAACCAGCCCCAGAAAATCGCCATCGGCGCCGCCCAGAACCCGAAGATGTAACGCATCAGCGGCCTCCCCTGTGATTGGAGCCGGTCTTGGAGACCGTTCGGCCTGATATGAGTGAGAGCAGCGAATTGTGAGCCGCGGCTTTTGCCATGTCATGCGCGACGGCATGGATCTCGCTTTCGCCGGAAGCCGCTGCCGCAACCACGGACCGCCGCTCGGCAAGCATGGCGACGTAGGACGCCAGAAGTGCCGTCAGCTGCACGGCAACTGCCATGAACAGCCCGTTGATGCCTTGCGCGGCACCTCCGATGACGATCAGCGACAACATGCCGGACGCGCTGATGAAGGCGATGCGGGCGACGCTGTCGGCGCCGGGACTGGTCGCGTCGTTGACCAGGGCTTCGACAAAGGCCCAGAAAAACAGAACCGCGACGACAAGCAATGCGGTGGCGAGCGGCGCCACGACAACGAAATTGTCGAGGTCGACGAAGCGGGTACCCTCGATTGTGGTGCCCAGCACGCCGAGTGCCGCCGCCACACCCCGGTTTCCGTCGATGCAGATGAGCGCAAGCAGGGCGAAAACAATCGCCCAGTGCAAGGCCAGAAAAGAGGTCAGTACCTGTCGCATCGGTGTTCCTGCTTCGCAAAGCAAGAGACGGCCAATCTGAACCATTCCCTGCTCGCGCCGGGACAGTGGGCCTTGCCGTCCGCCATCGCAACGGAAACCATTTGTTAAGGTTAACGGTGATCAGCCATACGCGTGAGGATGCCCGCCAACGCGTCAAAACTGTGGATGGCGCCGGTTTTTGCGATGATCGCCGCTCAGTTCACCGGCGGATAGAGAGTGTCGAT
>NZ_RZTT01000386.1:0-1680 GCF_003996995.1 Mesorhizobium sp. M7A.T.Ca.US.000.02.2.1
ATGGTAGGGCGTGCTGCCGACGATGCGGCTATACTCGGCGCTGTCCGGCTCCATGTTGAAATCACCCATCCAGATCGCCGCCAGCGGGTTTTCCGGCTCCGCTTCGCCGCTGGTCCAATTGCGCGTGGGCTCGTCGTCGACGCCGCTCCACGGTCCGCCATCGGACGGAGCCCGGCGATGCTCGGCCATGAGGTAGTCGATCTGCTCCAGCCGCTCCTCGGCCGCGATGTGGGCGAGATGCAGCGACAACACCCGCACCGGCCCTGCCGGCGTGCGGATCATGCATTCAAGCGCGGCGTTGCGGGTATTGAGCGGCCGCTGCGTGCGGCGCATTGGCAGCGCATGCAGCCGCGACCAGACGATCGGCAGTTTCGACAGCACCATGGTGCCGAACTGACGGCGTCGATTGACCAGACGGCCGTCGCGCCTTTCGCTGGCATCCATGTCGAAGGCCGGGCCGTAGACCCAGTGATGTTCGGGCAGCAGACGGGAAAGCAGCTCCGGCTGGTCGTCGAAATTGCTGCGCTGCCAGTGCCGCTCGACCTCTTGCAGCGCAATGATGTCGGCGCCGGCAACGATGCGCGCGGCGCGCGAAAGATCGTAGCGGCCGTCGCGGCCGAACCCGTACTGGATGTTGTAGCTGACCAGCTTCATTGCTTATCCGGCTCAATTTCGTGTTGGCAGTAACGGTTCGATGCCACGGTTGCAATGTGCAGGGGAATGGACGTGGCTTGGACCAGCCTTGCCCTTCACCGGGATCATGCACCGATCCCGAAGCACTTCGATATCTTCCGTGCGCCGGAAAACGGCGTGCGATGCCTTATGTATTCAGCGGCTGGAACCGGCCGGGTGGCGACGCCGCCAGTTCGGTCCAGTCGATCTCTTCCTCCAGGCGATGATAGGCTTCGTCGCCAATCGTCCCGTTGCGGCGCAATTCCTCCAGCGCGTCGCGCTGGCTCTTGATCGCATAAAGGCGCAAGCGGTCATATTCGGTCGCCGCCTGGGCATCGTCGGGATTTTTGGCGATCTTGCGTTGAGCGGCATATTGCTCGCGCACCGCGGCCGCCGCGTCCGATGTCTTGCCGCTTAATATGTCCAGCGCGGCCTGCATGACCACGACGCGCGCCTGCGCGACCTCGCGGTCGACCGTTTCGTCCGGGTCGAGGTTCAGCAGCCGCAGCAGCGGCTTCAGGCTCATGCCTTGCAGCACCAGCGTGCCGAGCACGACCGTGAAAGCAGCGAGCACGATCGGGTCGCGGGCCGGGAAGTCAGCCGGCAGGGCGAATGCCGCCGCAAGCGTCACCAAACCGCGCATTCCGCACCAGCCGATCAGCACGCCGCCACGAAACGACGGAGCGTCACGCTGACGATCAGCCACGCCGAAACGGCCAAACCACCTGATGATCGCGCCGCACCCCAGCACCCAGATGAGGCGTGAGACGATGACGATGGCAAGCACTGTCCCGGCCAGGACGAACGCGTCGGTCTGCCCCTGCCCGGCAAGCCTGCCGACGATCGTACGCGCCTGCAGGCCCATCAGCACGAAAGCCAGAACATTGAGCACGAAGACCGCCGTCTCCCAGACCGAATAGGAGCTGATGCGGTTTCTGGCCGGCATGCGGCGCGGTGCGGTGCGGGCGATCGTCATGGCATAGACGACTATGGTGATGATGGCCGATA
>NZ_RZTT01000386.1:1690-5794 GCF_003996995.1 Mesorhizobium sp. M7A.T.Ca.US.000.02.2.1
CCGATCCTGTCAGCCAGGATCCAGACCCCGAATGTGCCGGCAAATTGCACCACAGTGCCGCTCGCCGGGTCCTCGATCCGGCCCAGCGTCATCAGAGACACCCGGCCAAGCAGGTAGCCGGCGGCAAGGCTGCCGAGCGTGGACAGCAGGATCATCGGAACGGCGCTGCTCAGCAGAATGGAACCTGCTGCCGCCGAAATCGCCATCCGGTAGATCAGCAAGGCGGTGGCGTCGTTGAGCAGGCTCTCGCCTTGCAGAATGGCAGTGATGCGGTGCGGCACCTTGAACTGGCCAAGCACGGCCGATGCCGCAACCGCATCGGGCGGCGCCACGATGGCGCCAAGCGCTATGGCCGCGGCGATCGGCAGGCCTGCCATCGCCCAGCCGGCAAGTGCGACCGTCGCTGTCGTGAAAAGGACGGCGCCAAGCGCCAGCAGCACAAGCGGCACCCTGTAGCGGTTGAGATCGCGCAGCGAGGTATCATAGGCGGCATCGAGCAGCACCGGCGCGATGAACAGGGCTAGCGCCAGTTCCGGATCGATCTCTATGGTCGGCACGCCAGGCACGAAGGCGATGGCCACCCCGGCCAGCGCCAGCAAAGAGGGATAGGGAACCTGTACGCGCCGCGACAGCGCCGTCAGCGCAACGGCGATCAACAGCAGAACGAGTGTCAGTTCGAAAAGCGCCATGGCCTGTTATAGCCGGGAAGCGAGACGCTGGCAGTGGCAAAGCGGCTGGAAACTGTTGATTGGCCAGCAAGCTCGAGCCGATGGGAATATGCCTCGAATTGCCTTCCACCGATGCCCTGCCAAATCGACAAATGCGCCGGCCGCACTGACATCGAAATCACCGATAGAGGGGTCGCTTAAACACGGACTTCCCTGCATTGCAGCCCATGCCACGCGGACGGAAGCATCCTCGCGTCTTCGCAGACCGGGATGCAGCCATTCATTTTGAACAAGCGCATCAGCCTAGTGCAGCACCAGCATGTCGCTCGACGAGAACGAGATCTCAGCCTTTTCACCAACAGCGGGCGGCGGGGTTGCCGGGCTGTTGAAGGTGTCGAGCGAGACCGTGTTGCCGCCGATGCCGACGCGAACCCGGATGACCGAGCCGAGAAAATGCACTTCGGAGATTTCTCCCGAAAGGCTGGAGTCGCGGCCGGGCTGGCGGCCCAGCGAGATCGCTTCCGGACGCAACGCCAGCGACAGCGTGTCACCTGATTTGGAGCCGTTGAGCTTGCCCTTGAGCGAAACCTGTTCGGAATTGACCCGCACCGTGCCTGCGGCGGCATCGGTGACGGTGCCTTCGAGCACGTTCAGCGTGCCGACGAAATTGGCGACGAACTTGGTCGCCGGGCGGTTGTAGATCTCGAACGGCGTGCCGACCTGCTCGGCCTTGCCGCCATACATGACGGCGATGCGGTCGGAGATCGACAGCGCCTCTTCCTGGTCATGCGTGACGAAGATGGTGGTGATGCCGAGCTTCTTCTGGATCGAGCGGATTTCCTCGCGCAGCGACACGCGCACCTTGGCATCGAGCGCCGACAGCGGCTCGTCGAGCAGCAAGAGCTTCGGCTTCGGCGCGATGGCGCGAGCCAGCGCGATGCGCTGCTGCTGGCCGCCCGAGAGCTGATAGGGATAGCGATCCGCCATCTGCGGCAGCTTGATGATGCCGAGCATCTCGGCGACACGGGCATCGATGTCCGCCCTGGGCATGCCGGCGACCTTCAGGCCGAAGCCGATGTTCTGCGCCACGGTCAGGTTCGGAAACAGCGCATAGGCCTGGAACACCATGCCGACATTGCGCTGGTTGGGTTTCAACCTCGTAATGTCCTTGCCGCCGACGACGATCGTGCCGGCGCTCGGCTCCTCGAAGCCCGCCACCATGCGCAGCACGGTGGTCTTGCCGCAGCCGGACGGGCCGAGGAAGGAGACGAATTCGCCGCGCTCGACGTCAAGATTGAAGTCCTCGACCACCGTTGTGGCGCCGAAGGATTTTCGAACGTGCTGGATGGAGAGGAATGGGTCGGCCATGGCTTTGACTTTCAGTTCGGACGGTTCGCCGATCTCGGCGCGAAGCGGGACAGGATCTGTATCAGCGACATGCAGCCCCAGGTGATGGCGAAGGCGATGATGGCAAGTGCCGCCGGCTCATAGGCGCGGTTGGCGCCGATATTCTGCAGATAGGGGCCGAAGGCCGGCCGGTTGAGCAGGCTGGCCATGGTGAATTCGCCGATGACGATGGCGAAGGTGAGGAAGGCGCCCGAGAGCACCGCGATCAGCACGTTGGGCAGGATGACACGGGTGATGATCGTCCCCCAACCAGCACCAAGGATCTGTGCCGCCTCCGTCAGTGTGCGCACGTCGATGGTGCGAAGCCCGGTGTCGACGGCGCGATACATGTACGGCAGCGCCAGTGTTGCATAACCGATGACCAGCAAGGCAGTGGTGCCTGTATCGGTCGCCAGGAACGGCAGCGGCGAATTCGACCCGTACATTCTGATGTAGCCGAAGACGATGACGATGGCCGGAATGACCAGCGGCAGCAGGGTAATGAATTCGACGATCGGCCGCAGTTGCGGCAGCCGAAGCCGAATCCAATAAGCGGCGGGCACCACGATCAGCACGCCGAGAATGATGGTGAAGACGGCGGCCAGTACCGAATAGCCGAAGGTGGCCTGGAAACGGGCATCGCCCAACACGACCTTGTAGGCGTCGAAGGAGTACTCCCCGCGCCGCATGCGCATCGAGAACTCCACGGTCGCGATCAGCGGGATGAAAAAGTAGGCCGCGCCAAGAGCAAAGACGAGCCAGGCCCAGAACTTTCCCGACTTCATTTCAGCCACCTCTCGGAACGGGTCCGGAACCAGATGTAGAACACATTGGCAAGACCGGTGATGACGATCATGCCGAAGGCGATGGCATAACCGAGATGGGCATTGTGCAGCACATCTCCACGGATCTGTGCATAGAGCAAAATCGGAACGATGTTGAGAGACGAGCCGGTTAGCGCATAGGCGGTGGCGATGGCGCCGAAGGCGTTGGCGAACAACAGGATCACGGTGCCGAGGAAACTCGGCCAGATCACCGGAATGACCACCATGCGCCAATACTGGGACATGGTCGCGCCCAGCGTCGCGGCGGCCTCGCCCCATTCCTTCTTCAGTCCGTCGATGGCCGGCACGATGATCACCACCATCAATGGTATCTGGAAATAGACATAGGTCAGTGTCAGGCCCCAGAATGACAGGATGTTGAAGCCGTGCGCGTAGATGTTAAGGCCGAACACGGTGTTCAGGATCACCGTCGCAAGGCCGAGGCGGCCGAGCGTGGCGAGGAAGGCAAAGGCCAGCGGCACGCCGGCAAAATTGGAGGCCACGCCGGAAAACGTCAGTGTCGCCGAACGTATCCAGTCTGGCAGGCCGCCGCGCACGATGGCGATGGCAATCGCCAGGCCCGCAAATGCGCCAATCAGCGATGAAGCAAGACTGATCTTGATCGAAATCCAGTAGGCGGCAACGATGGACGGTTGCGCCAGCGCTGCGATGTTCTCGAGCGTGAATTCGCCGGCATCGTTCTGGAATGCACCCAGCATCAGATAGAGCGTGGGCAGGATGAGGAACATGATGGCGAAGATGAAGAAAGGCGCGACACCAAGCCATTGTGTCGGCAGCCGCATGCTGCGTGCTTCGGCGGGAGGCGCAGTCTTCCCGGTAACAGCGTGGTCGGACAATGAGATATCAGTCATGCGCCGGCTACCGTCTTCGAGAGAAGGACCGGGCGGCCGCGAAGCCGCCCGGCATGGTGTGAGTTACTTCACGTTGGCGCCGACGACGGCATCCCAGTTCTTGGTGATGGCTTCCTTGGACTTGCCCTGCTCCTCGAGTGTCGGGAACACGGCGGACGCATAGGCTTCGGCCGGCGGCAGCTTGGCCAGGATGTCAGCCGGGATCTTGCCGTTCTTGGCGAGATCGTTGAAGCGGATCGGGTGGCAATAGCCTTTCAGCCAGCCGATCTGGCCTTCGTCCGAGTAGAGGTATTCGAGCCAGAGCTTGGCTGCATTCGGATGCGGCGCGTAGGCGCTGATCGCCTGCACATAGAC
>NZ_RZTT01000387.1 GCF_003996995.1 Mesorhizobium sp. M7A.T.Ca.US.000.02.2.1
ACCTAATCCTGGCAATGCCTGGGAATATGCACCCGCCGCCAGCCCGATGAACCCTCGCGAACCAGCACACGACGCGCGACGGTCTGGTAGGAGGCGGGAACATCGATGACGCGCCTTTGCTCCGGCCGCACCAGCACCTCCTGGGCGATCCTGTCGTGTTGAGCGGGGATGACCACGCGTCGCGTGCGTTCGGGCTGGATCACCACGGTTTTGGCGACACGTTCGTAGCGCGCCTTGTGCCAGACCTTGCACAGCACCTTGCGGCCATGGACGACGCGCCATTCCCAGGAATAGCCGCCGCCATCGATCCGGACCGTACGATAGACCGTGCGGGTGACGGCCGGCACGATCTGGTAGGTCACTTGCGCCGGAACGGTCATCACGACGCGCTCGCGCGTGCCATAGATAGGGGCGATATAGTCGACCTGCTGACCGGGCGGACTGATCATCACGTCTTCATAGACCGTGTCGTACACGGCCGGACTGCGGACCGGCTCATAACATTCGACGGCTCGGCCGCCGGCCGTCGTCTGCGAAATCGTGCCGAGCATGGTCAGCCCGGCGATGGTGAAGCATGCGGTTTTCCCGGGCATGACACTTCCCCTGTTGAACTCTACGCATAAGTTCAACGTTGAATTGTAGAGGAAGCCGTCTCGGAAAAAAGCGGTTTCGGCGCATTTCGTTAAGTGACGCGGTTAAGAAACTGCTACCTTGCGTGGTCGGCCATGCGGCTCCGGACCCGCGGAAGCATCCGCCGCCGCGAATCCTTGGTCAGAAACCTTGATTCGACTTACCCAGATGGCTAGGAGGGGTCGGCCTTGCACAAGGACGAGCCGGCATCCTATCTACGGAATAACGATCCAGAACCGATTCTGCCCGATCTGCCGGCATTCCCGGCGCCGGAATCCCACCGCGAGATAAGAGATATCTGATGAAGAACCCCGTCGAAACCTACATGAACCTCGTTCCGATGGTGGTCGAACAGACCAATCGCGGCGAGCGGGCCTACGACATTTTCTCGCGCCTCCTCAAGGAGCGCATCATTTTCATCACCGGTCCGGTCGAGGACGGCATGGCGACGCTGGTCTGCGCGCAGCTTTTGTTCCTCGAAGCCGAGAATCCGAAGAAGGAAATCAACCTCTACATCAATTCGCCGGGCGGCGTCGTCACCTCGGGCATGGCGATCTACGACACCATGCAGTTCATCAAGCCGGCCGTGTCGACGCTCTGCATCGGCCAGGCGGCTTCGATGGGTTCGCTGCTCCTGACCGCCGGTCACAAGGACATGCGCTTTGCCACGCCGAACGCCCGCATCATGGTTCACCAGCCTTCCGGCGGCTTCCAGGGCCAGGCGTCCGACATCGAGCGCCATGCCCTGGATATCATCAAGCTGAAGCGTCGCCTCAACGAGGTCTACGTCAAGCACACCGGCAAGAGCTACGAAGAGATCGAGAAAACGCTCGACCGCGACCATTTCATGACCGCCGACGAAGCCAAGGATTTCGGCCTCATCGACAAGGTCATTTCGTCGCGCGAGGCGGCCGAAGGGGCGCTGGCATAAAGGCAAGTTGGCAGTTGGATGGCACCATCACGCGCTTTTGGCGCGTCTTGCGGCATTTCGGCCACAATTGGCTGTTCCCTCGGGGGACAGGATTGCCTACGTTAAGGCTATGTTGAGTTTCGGCGGCTTAGCTTTATGCGGGGTTGTCGCGAATCATTGCCACGTTTTCTGATTTGTGTTTCGTACGGAATGCGTTGCGGGAGCCGGACTGGCGGCGGCGGATTCCCGCGATAGATAGAGTATGCGCCCTTTCAGCCAGACCATCGGCGGGCGGCCATGAAAGGACATGAAAATGAGCAAGGTCGGCAACAACAGCGGCGATTCCAAGAACACGCTTTACTGCTCGTTTTGCGGCAAAAGCCAGCACGAAGTGCGCAAGCTGATCGCCGGTCCGACGGTCTTCATCTGCGACGAGTGCGTCGAACTCTGCATGGACATCATCCGTGAAGAGAACAAGACCTCGATGGTGAAGTCGCGCGAAGGCGTGCCGACACCGCAAGAGATCCTCAAGGTTCTCGACGACTATGTCATCGGTCAGCCCTACGCTAAGCGCGTGCTGTCGGTGGCGGTCCACAACCACTACAAGCGCCTCGCGCATGCCGGCAAGAACAACGATGTCGAACTGGCGAAGTCCAACATCCTGCTGATCGGTCCGACCGGTTGCGGCAAGACGCTGCTTGCGCAGACGCTGGCCCGCATCATCGATGTGCCCTTCACCATGGCTGACGCGACGACGCTGACCGAAGCCGGCTATGTCGGCGAGGACGTCGAGAACATCATCCTGAAGCTGTTGCAATCGGCCGACTACAATGTCGAGCGCGCCCAGCGCGGCATCGTCTACATCGACGAGATCGACAAGATTTCGCGCAAGTCGGACAATCCCTCGATCACCCGCGACGTGTCGGGCGAGGGCGTGCAGCAGGCGCTTCTGAAGATCATGGAAGGCACCGTCGCCTCCGTGCCGCCGCAGGGCGGCAGGAAGCACCCGCAGCAGGAGTTCCTGCAGGTCGATACAGCCAACATCCTGTTCATCTGCGGCGGCGCCTTCGCCGGGCTGGACAAGATCATCTCGGATCGCGGCCGCAAGACGTCGATCGGCTTCGGCGCCATCGTCGCTTCGCCGGAAGATCGCCGCACCGGCGATGTTTTCCGTCTGGTCGAGCCCGAGGATCTGTTGAAGTTCGGTCTTATCCCCGAATTTGTCGGCCGTCTGCCGGTCCTGGCGACGTTGGAAGACCTTGACGAACCGGCGCTGATCCAGATCCTGACCGAGCCGAAGAACGCGCTGGTCAAGCAGTATCAGCGGCTGTTCGAGATGGAGAATGTCGACCTGACTTTCCACGAGAACGCTCTTTCGGCCATCGCCAAGCGCGCCATCGAGCGCAAGACCGGCGCGCGCGGCCTGCGTTCGATCATGGAAGCGATCCTGCTCGACACGATGTTCGAACTTCCCGCACTCGAAGGCGTGCGCGAAGTGGTGATTTCGGAGGAGGTGGTGACCGGCAGTGCCCGGCCGCTCTACATCTACTCCGAGCAGAAGGAAAAGAAGGGCAATGTCAGCGCCTGACATGGCATCTGGCCCATACTTTTATGGAACGGCGCCTACGGGCGCCGTTTCCTTTTGGTGGATTGAAACGGTGGCGCCAGCGCTTGATTGACGTTGGTGCGGACCCAGATCAGTCGCCGACCGCTAAACCCGGTCGGAAACGATGCACGATGTCGGCGAATTGGTCGATTGAAAGGTCGACCAATTCCAGTGGGATCAGAATGGAGCCCGCCCGAAACAGGTGCAGCCTCGACGTTCCTGGAAATCTCTCGACGACATCAATTCTGTGGCCGCGTACCGGCTTGACCCAAGCACTCGTCAGATTTCGGTCTTTGTATACCTCGATCCTATCGATGTATTTCCAAGCGACCCTACGCGAATAGAAAAGCCCGACATTGGTAATTCCGTCCGGCCCAATGACGTAGTCGATCCGCCGATCGGCGAGGCGAACGGTTCTCATGATCAATCCCAGTGCTGCGACGCCGCCGAACGTCCACAATGCGATGGCGCGCCAGAGAACAGGTAGTAGAAAAAGCAGCAGCACTAACCAAGCACCTTTGCCGCGAATGCGTTTCGGGTGCCAATCTGGATCGACAGCGGTGGTGTAGATGAACAAAAGAGCCGCAGCGGTGAAGATGACGACGGCCAGCAGGGCCAGAGATCGCTTGCGGGAGAGACGCATGCGCAGTCGCACCTCGGAGGCGTCATATTCAGGCTGCAATCGAGGGGCGTAATCGAGCAAGCTCATCACGCATGTCTAGGAAATACGAATTGCGATGTGGTTAAGTGTGAATTTCCGGGCCTGTTCGACACTTGATCTTTGGGCGCCGTGCATCCACTTAATCGGAGAAGGCCGAGGTGCCCGATTTCTGTGCTGTAAAACTCCCGTCACAAACGGTGGTAGGCGGAACGATCCCCGGTCGTTAATATAAGATTCGCGGTTGGCTCAATTAGCGGCCGCGACATGAAAGGTTGGACAATGGCCAAAGTATCCAAGGCACCCAGCGACGGCGTCTTCGCAGTCCTCCCACTGCGCGACATCGTGGTGTTTCCGCACATGATCGTTCCGCTCTTCGTCGGGCGTGAGAAGTCGATCAAGGCGCTGGAAGAGGTGATGGGTCAGGAAAAGCAGATCCTGCTTGCCACCCAGATGAATGCCGCCGACGACGATCCCGAACCCGATGCCATCTTCGACATCGGCACGCTCGCCAATGTGCTGCAATTGCTCAAGCTGCCCGACGGCACCGTCAAGGTTCTGGTCGAGGGCGCCTCGCGCGCGAAAATCGTCTCGTTCACCGACCGTCCCGACTTCCACGAAGCCCGCGCCGCGGCGCTGGTCGAGCCGGAAGAGGAAGAGGTCGAGGTCGAGGCGCTGGCCCGTTCGGTCGTCACCGACTTCGAGAACTACGTCAAGCTGAACAAGAAGATCTCGCCCGAAGTGGTGGGTGCCGCCAGCCAGATCGACGACTACTCCAAGCTCGCCGATACGGTCGCCTCGCATCTCGCCATCAAGATCCCTGAAAAGCAGGAAATGCTGGCCACGCTCTCGGTCAAGGAGCGGCTGGAAAAGGCGATGGGCTTCATGGAAGCCGAAATCTCCGTCCTGCAGGTGGAGAAGCGCATCCGCTCGCGCGTCAAGCGCCAGATGGAGAAGACGCAGCGCGAATACTACCTCAACGAGCAGATGAAGGCGATCCAGAAGGAGCTCGGCGAGGGCGAGGACGGCCGCGATGAGGCCGCCGAGATCGAGGCGCGCATCAAGAAGACCAAGCTCTCCAAGGAGGCCCGCGAAAAGGCGGAAGCCGAGTTGAAGAAGCTCCGGACGATGTCGCCGATGTCGGCTGAATCGACCGTCGTGCGCAACTATCTCGACTGGATCCTGTCGATCCCGTGGGGCAAGAACTCCAAGGTCAAGCAGGACCTGGCGTTCGCGCAGAACGTGCTCGACACCGATCATTTCGGCCTCGACAAGGTCAAGGAGCGCATTGTCGAGTATCTCGCCGTGCAAAGCCGCCAGAAGAAGCTGAAGGGGCCGATCCTGTGCCTCGTCGGCCCTCCCGGCGTCGGCAAGACCTCGCTCGGCAAGTCGATCGCCAAGGCGACTGGTCGCGAATTCATCCGCATGGCGCTTGGCGGCGTGCGTGACGAGGCCGAGATCCGTGGTCACCGGCGCACCTATATCGGCTCGATGCCCGGCAAGGTCATCCAGTCGATGAAGAAGGCCAAGAAGTCCAACCCGCTCTTCCTGCTCGACGAGATCGACAAGATGGGCCAGGACTTCCGTGGCGATCCGTCATCGGCGTTGCTCGAGGTCCTCGATCCGGAACAGAACTCGACGTTCATGGACCATTACCTCGAGGTCGAATACGACCTGTCGAGCGTCATGTTTGTGACGACGGCGAACACGCTGAACATCCCGGCGCCCTTGATGGACCGCATGGAGATCATCCGTATCGCCGGCTACACCGAGGACGAGAAGATCGAGATCGCCAAGCGGCACCTGATGCCGAAGGTGATCCGCGATCACGCGCTGCAGCCGAAGGAGTTTTCCGTCGGTGAGGACGCGATCCGCGCCATCGTCCAGACTTACACCCGCGAAGCGGGCGTCAGGAGCCTGGAGCGCGAGCTGATGAAGCTCGGGCGCAAGGCGGTGACCGAGATCCTGAAGACGAAGAAGAAGAC
>NZ_RZTT01000388.1 GCF_003996995.1 Mesorhizobium sp. M7A.T.Ca.US.000.02.2.1
GCATCGGCGGTCGCAGGGCGCGCCATGCCCTTGGAGCCGGCAAGCGCCACGCGCAGTTCATCGCGGGTCCTGAGATCCGACATCACGCGCGCCGCCGCCTCCGGGCGAGCGGACAAGAATGCTTCGACCTCGATGCGGCGGGTGACGTCGACCTGGTCGTCGACATAGGCGTCGAGGTCGATATCGGTCACGGGATCGACAGTTGCGGTCATGACGGGCCTCCAACGATCCTGAGGTGGTTTTTTGCCTTCGCGGGCTCCTCCATCTCGCGCAGTGCGGCGCGCGCCCTGCCGATGCGTGACATCAGCGTGCCGAGCGGCACGCCGCTGGCATCGGCGGCCTGCTGGTAGGAGAGGCCTTCGATGGCGACGAGGTGCAGCGCTGAACGCTGTTCTTCCGGCAGGCTGAAGAAAGCCTCGCGCACCTGCGCCAGGCGCACCGAATGTTCCTGTGGTGCCGGCGTGCTGCCGTCGGCCAGGTATCCAGCCTGTTCGACGCGCGACGCTTCGGACTTGCGGGACCGCATCTTGTCGATGAAGGTGTTGTGGACGATCGACAGCAGCCACGCGCGCAGGTTTCCGCCGGAGCGGAACGTGCTGCGCCGCTCATAGGCGCGCACCAGCGCGTCATGGACAAGATCCTCGGCGTCGGTGCTGTCGCGCGTCAGCGAGCGCGCATAGCGACGCAGCGAACCTAGCTGTCCTATGATGTCAAAGCGTGGCACCGGCGGTTTCATGTCCTGTTTACGGAGCATGTAGGGATTTTAATCCCTGCCCTGCCAATTTTTTCCCTTCGGAGGACATCGTTCGAATGTAACGATTGTTGCCGGCATCAATTTTATCATTGGTATCGGCACGATGTGCGATGCCCGGTAGATCGTGCCTACTTCACACGCCTCTTCTCCAGCTTCCGCGCCAGAGTCCGTCGGTGCATGCCCAGCCGTCGTGCCGTCTCCGAAATGTTGAAGTCGGCCTCCACCAACGTCTCGTGGATGCGCTCCCATTCGAGGTTCTTTATCGAGGTTGGTCGCTCGGCGAGCGGCACCGAAGCATTGCCTTCGACCTGGCCGAAAGCCGCTTCAATGTCGTCGGTATTGGCGGGTTTGGCGAGATACTGGCAGGCGCCGAGCTTGATCGCCTCGACAGCGGTGGCGATGCTTGCAAAGCCGGTCAACACGACGATCCGCATTTCAGGATCGTGCTCGTGCAGCGCCCTGACGCATTCCAGGCCCGAGCCGCTGGCAAGCTTGAGATCGACGACGGCATATTGGAAGGCAACGGTGCCGATCAGCGCATGCACGCCGTCGACGCTCCGGCAGCTATGCGTTTCGTAGTCACGCCGTTCGAAAGACCGGCGCAGTGCGTTGGCAAAGGCGATGTCGTCCTCGACGATCAACAGCGTGCGTTTAGTCGGCATTGTGCCCTCGCGCAGACAGAGCAGCCAGTGGCAGATGCAACGTAACCGAAGCTCCCCCCTCGGTTCTATTTCTTACGGTGACGGTACCCCCCAGCTTGCGGATGACATTGACGACCAGAAACAGGCCGAGCCCGCTACCTGGCCGGTTCTTGGTCGACGTGTAGGGCTTGCCGAATTCTGCAAGCATGGCTTCTTCAAATCCTGGTCCCGAGTCGACAACTTCGACGATGAGATCGTCCGCGTGGCGGCTGACGATCAACCCGACCCATAGAGGCGACGCTTCAAGTGCGTTGTCCAGTACATTGAACATCACCTGTTTGAGCGCGGGATCGGAGACGATCTCCTGGTTGGCGCCGAAACGCCTGGTGTATTCGAAACCTTGCGGCAGCCGTGTCGATTTCCATTCGGCCACCAGCTCCGCCAGGAAGGCGTCGACGGAGGTGCGAACCGTGCCTTCGCCGCGCAATTCGCCCGACGACATCAGGATTCCCGAAACGATCTTCTTGCAACGGTCCAACTGGCCCTGCATCTCCCGGATTTCCTGCGCCAGATCCGGATCGGCGTCGAGAGCCGGCATGCGCTGCCAGTCGTTGAGGATGACGGAAAGCGTGGCCAGCGGCGTGCCGAGCTCATGCGCGGCACCGGAGGCGAGCAGGCCCATCCTGACGATGTGAGCCTCCTCCGCCGACTGCTGGCGCAAATCCGCAAGATGGGCGTCACGGGTGCGAATGTTGTTCTGGACCCTGGTGATGAACAGCACCAGAAGCGTTGCCGCCAGGACGAAACAGATGAACATGCCCTGGATGTGCAGGCTGAACAGCCCGGCACCGTGTGCGGCGGGCAGGCTGATCTCACGGTAAAAAGTAGTCAGCGCGATGAAGCACGTGCTTGCAATGAAGACCAGCGCCCAGACCGACCATGTCTCCAGCAGCACCGCGCCCAGAATGACCTGGAGCAGGTAAAGCGAAATGAAGGGATTGGACGCGCCGCCGCTCAGGTAAAGCTGGACCGTCAACGCGGTGACGTCGAGCAGCAGTCCAAGAAACAGCTCGGTGTTGGTGATCGCGTCCTGGCTGCTGTGCCGGCGCAGGCTGGCGACATTGAGAGCGATCAGCAGCAGGATCACCACCGCCATCGGGACCAGCGGTAATCCGATGCCGAGCACGTAGCGGACGAACAGGATCGTCACGATCTGACCACCGACCGCGATCCAGCGCAGTTGAATCAGAAGCAGAAAATTCTGTTTGTTGGTCTTGTCGTGCAGAGTCATTGGGCCGGGAGGTCCCCAGCCCTGGCCAAGCAGGTCACTCAAGCGGGCGTCCGATCCAGGCGCTGGTTGAGCCTCAGCGCAAGCAACGTGCATAGCGCTCCCGACAACAGATAGGCGCCTGATGAGATCAGCCCGAAATGGGCGGACAGGAACAGGGCGACTATGGGGGCGAAGCCCGCCCCGAACAGCCAGGCGAGATCCGAGGTCAGCGCTGCCCCTGTATAGCGGTAGGTCTTTGAAAAGTTCGAGGCGAGTGCTCCTGAAGACTGGCCGAACGACAGGCCGAGCAGGACGAAGCCCAAGACCATGAAGACGGACTCTCCGACGAAGCCGCCATCGAGCAGCTGTGGCGCGAAACCGCTGAACACGGCGATGGCCACCGCCGAGCCTCCTAGCAAGGGCCAGCGCCCAACCCGGTCTGCGACGAAGCCCGAGATCGCGATTGCCGCCAGGCCGAAGAAGGCTCCGATCGTCTCGATGACCAGGAACCGGGCCGGTCCCTCGCGCGTGAACAGGAAAATCCAGGACAGAGGAAACACCGTCACCATGTGGAACAGGGCGAAGCTCGCCAGCGGCGCGAAGGCGCCGAGCACGACAGTGCGCCCTTCGGCGCGCAACGTTTCGCGGACGGAAGTCGGCTCCAGTTCCTGGCCTTCGAACAGTTTGGTGTATTCCGGCGTCACCACGATGCGCAGCCGTGCGAACAGGGCGACGACATTGATGGCGAAGGCGACAAAGAACGGGTAGCGCCAGCCCCAGCTGAAGAAGTCTTCGGCCGACAGGTTGCCGACGAAATATGCAAACAGGGCGCTGGCAACGATGAGCCCGAGTGGTGCGCCCAGCTGCGGGATCATCGCATACCAGCCGCGGCGCTTTTCGGGCGCATTCAACGCCAGCAGCGAGGCAAGTCCGTCCCATGTCCCGCCCAGCGCCAGTCCCTGACCGATCCGGAACATGGCCAGCAGCCAGGCCGAAGCCTGGCCGATCTGGTCGTAACCGGGCACGAAGGCGATCGACACGGTCGAGGTCCCCAGCAGGAACAGCGCGATGGTGAGCTTGGCGCTGCGTCCGTAGGCGCGGTCGAGCGCGGTGAAGATCGCCGTGCCGATCGGCCGCGCGATGAAGGCAAGCGCGAAGATGGCGAACGAGTAGAGCGTGCCGGTCAACGGGTCGGCATAAGGAAATACGAGCTTCGGAAAAACGATGACGGAAGCGATCGCGTAGACGAAGAAGTCGAAGAATTCCGACGTCCTGCCGATGATGACGCCAACGGCGATTTCGCCGGGCTTCACTTCATGATGCCGCGCGTTGATCCGTCTTGCGTCGGCTTCGATCTTAGAAGTTGGGCTCACAGCATTCTCCGTCGCCCCGCCGCGGTCTCATTACGATCGCTTGCCATGTGCGCGGGCCAGGTGCTTTGATGAGGCCTGCCGCGTCATTGCGGCATTGGACAAATTGTCCAATGCCTTCATTGCCGCGGTACGGTTAGCACTGGGGGGAACAACCGACAGGTCATACATTGAGCCGTCTCCGTACCCTTTTCCTGCTGCCCCTGCTGGCATCGCTCGGCTCCTGCAGCATGGTCGTCATGAACCCTGCCGGCGACGTCGCCGCGCAGCAGCGCGACCTGCTGATGGTGTCCACGGCACTGATGCTGATCGTCATCATACCGGTCATGGCTCTCACCATATTCTTTGCCTGGCGATACCGCCAGTCCAACCGCGAGGCGCGCTACGAGCCGGATTGGGACCACTCGACCCACCTCGAACTCGTCATTTGGGCTGTGCCGCTTCTGATCATAATCTGCCTGGGCGCAGTGACCTGGATGGGCACCCATCTGCTCGACCCCTATCGTCCGATCGGACGTGTCGCGGCCGGCAAGCCGCTGCCGCCGGATGTGCGCCCGCTTGAGGTCGAAGTCGTCGCGCTCGACTGGAAATGGCTGTTCATCTATCCCGAGTACGGCGTGGCCATGGTCAACGAACTGGCTGCGCCGGTCGACCGGCCGATCAGCTTTCGCATCACCTCCGCATCGGTGATGAACTCCTTCTACATTCCAGCACTGGCCGGCCAGATCTATGCAATGCCGGGTATGGAAACCAGGCTGCACGCGGTCATAAACAAGTCCGGCGACTATGAAGGATTCTCCGCCAACTACAGCGGCGCCGGCTTCTCGGGAATGCGCTTCGCGTTCCACGGCCTGGACGATGCCGGTTTCCAGGCATCGATCGCGAAGGCAAAGGACGGCGGCGGCAAGCTCGACCGAAACGGCTATCTGGAGCTCGAACAGCCCAGCGAGAACCAACCCGTGCGCCACTATGCGGCGGTGGATGCCGATCTCTACAAGGCGATCCTCAACATGTGCGTCGAGCCCGGCAAGATGTGCATGAGCGAGATGTCGCAGATCGATGCCAAGGGCGGTCTGGGAATGGCCGGCATCCGCAACACCCTGCCGCTGCTGTATGACAAGTTCGCCCGGCGCGGCACGATATTCGGCCCTGCCCCATCCTATGTCGCCAGTATATGCACGACCGAAGAAGCACTGGCGGCTTCGAAGGCCGATCAATCCGCCACGCCGATGACCTCGACGCCGATAGTCGGCGCTGGTCTGCAACGGCCACCGCCCCTGTCGATCCGACTGCCGTCACCTTCCGCAACCGGCACGCTTCGGTCGCCCTTCAACTCCTGAGGCGCCACGCAAGACATGTTCGACAATCCTGCTTTTCTCAAGGCGATCTTCGGCCGGCTTACGCTCGAGTCGCTGCCGCTGCACGAACCCATCGTGGTCGCGACCTTCATAGTCGTCGCGCTGGGCGGCGTGGCACTCGTCGGCGCACTGACCTATTTCAAGCTCTGGGGCTATCTGTGGCGCGAATGGTTCACCAGCGTCGACCACAAGCGCATCGGCGTGATGTACATGGTGCTCGGCATCATCATGCTGCTGCGCGGCTTCAGCGACGCCATCATGATGCGGCTCCAGCAGGCGATGGCCTTCGGCGGTTCGGAAGGCTATCTCAATTCGCATCACTACGACCAGATCTTCACCGCGCACGGCGTGATCATGATCTTCTTC
>NZ_RZTT01000389.1 GCF_003996995.1 Mesorhizobium sp. M7A.T.Ca.US.000.02.2.1
GCTTGGAGTCGCCCAGGAAGCCGGTGACCTTCGGTGTGTTCTTGACCAGCGAGAACACGGCGTCGGTCAAATTGGCCTTCAGCAGCACATAGCCCGGGAAGAACTTGCGCTCGGCATCGACCTTGCGGCCGCGGCGAACTTCGACGACCTTCTCGGTCGGAACCACGATCTGGTGGATGTCGGCGGACAGGCCCTTCTGCTTGGCCTTGTTCTCGATATCCTCGGCGACCTTCTTTTCAAAGTTCGAATAGGCGTGGACGATGTACCAGCGCGCGGTCATTTCAAGACTTCTCCGTAATCGCCGGACTTAGCGTCCGATGCCCAGAATCTGTTCGACCGCAAGGCCCATGAGCTGATCGGCGGTGAAGAAAAAGATCATCGCGATCACTGCGAAGGCCAGAACCATCACCGTCGAGATCATCGTTTCGCGTCGCGACGGCCAAGTCACCTTGGCGGTCTCCGCGCGAACCTGCTGGAGAAAGACGAAAGGATTTGTGGTTTTCGAAGCCATATGCCGCTCTGTCTTCAAGACCCGTTGGCCGGGTCTCCTGGATGATCCCGCTGGCCGGGACGTGCCGCCTGAGCCCAATCTCGCGCCGAATCAGCGCAATCATTTCGCCCATGCAAATCAGACGCGTAAAGCCGGTTTCCCAGCTCCACGCGTCGCGTGTCTGTTTCGTCTACATAAAACCGATTCTTGATCCACGCAAGTGGCAAGTCTCCGCTTTATGACCAAACACCGCCTCGGAACCATCCAGTCGTTCCGTCCCGGCTATGGCGCTCTTATGCCCCAATCGACCCTATATGGCAAGCGGGTCGCCGATTTTCAAAGGCCAGAGCATGGAATATCGCTTTGAAACGCCATTTCGAAATGGCGAAACATTGCGTTGAATGCCATTCCAAGAAATGGCACGGGCAGCAGGGCTCGAACCTACGACCTGCGGTTTTGGAGACCGCCGCTCTACCAACTGAGCTATGCCCGTATCGTGCGCATGTCGGCGCAGAAGGCGCTTCCTAAAAGCTTCCGCACGCTCTGTAAAGAGCGGTTTGCAAGCAAACGCGCCTTAATCCCGACAAGGCCATCCGGGTCGATCCCAAGCTCCCGCCTGAAGTCGCCAGCGCGCGGTGGCGTGATTGAGAGAGACGTCGCCTGCCCTCTTCGATGTGGAGCGTCCTCAAGCGGCATTCGTGGCAGGCTGCGGTCGCCCGCGTGCAAGCCAAAGCGCCCAGCCGCATATCAGGAGCTCGCATGCGAACGTCCAGTGCAGCAAAAAGCTCAGCACCCAATTGCTGAAGTCCGCCGGTACAGTGACGAGTTCGAACGCCCGCCGATCGAATGGCATCAGCCACAATATCGGCGACGCCAGCGTATCGAGGACCATATGCAGCATGGCGGCGGCAAAGAAGGCAGCCGTGGCTGCCAGATACGAGCGGGCGCGCCAGCTGACGAATAGCAACGACAGCGCCCCTGCGGCCGCCCAGAACAGCGGCCAATGCGTCATATAGGAGTGATGGTGGGTGCGTCCGCCGTCGATGAAATGGAAATACAGCATATCGATATCGGGGATGACACTGCCGACTATGGCGGCCCCGACGATAGCCGGGCTGCCAAGCCACTGCCTGCGCATGAACGTTCCGAGAATATAGCCACTTGGAAGATGGGCGATCAGCATCTCGGGACCGTTCACGGTTGCAGGCCAGTGCAGCATTCCGCCCTATTGTGGCGTTATTCCGGATGCCTGCGCCCGATACGCTTCGTGCCGATCATGGTTTCGTACCCGGTGGCTTATAGGGGCCGCCCGGCACGCCCCAACCCAGGCCGGCATCGATCCTCCGCCTGCCTGGCGCCGCCAGCAGCGACGATAGCGGAACAATCGGAAGTGTCTCAACCTGCCTCGATGGCCAGTTCGTGACTTCGCCGCACACTACAATTTGGCCGGCGCATCAGCCTCGGCATTGGCGGAAGGCCGGATCCGGCAATTCTCGGGTCTTGGCACCGCCTCGCAAATGGTGGCACCGGTCAGCGCGTCGACCGATTGCAGGCTCGTCGTCAGGCCGACCTTCAGCATCATGCCGGGTTCCAGCCGGCGCTCGGCCGAGCGTCGCTCGATCGCTGCGAACAGGGCGGGACCGATCGCCATCTCCTCGAGATAGGCCTTGACCATCTGCTTTTGCCCCATCGGGTAAAGGCTAAGCCGCGCCTGGGGACCGACAAGCCGCCTGATGCCGCCGGCAAGCATCAGCGCGCAGGCCGAATCGCACTCCACGCCGGCATCGATGCTCAGCCCGGCATAGGCGCCCTCTTTGGCCAGGCAATTCCACGCTCCTGGGTCACAGCCGACGAAATCGGTGCGGCCAACGGCGACGTCGAGCTTCTTTTCATGGATAAGCCTCCCTGCCGCCAGGGCGCTGAGCAGGTCGCCTCCCCTCGAACTGATCACGACAGGCAGTTGCCGTTTGCCAAGCATGGCGAGCAATTGGCGCAGCTTCTGCGGGGTCTGGGGGGTGATCGCGCCTTCCGCCGAAATCCATTCCGGGCAGTCTGGATTGCAGAGCGGATTGGTGCCGCGAACGACAACGAAGCGCATGTCTTCATCGCGCCGCGCCGCCCCGGGTTCGATCGCTGGCGGCGTTGGCTTGGCCGCGGTCGCCGTCAAGCCATCAGGCTTGTTCCCCAGCACCTCCCGGCAATTCGCGGCCAGGCGGCCGGGCTCGCACAGGCTTGCCGCGGTCAACAGGCCCACAGCGTCCGTGCTGGTGACCAGCTTCATCGCCAGCATGTCGTCGAGGGCGATCTGGTGGATTTCGCTGGCCGGGGTACCCTTCATCGTTTCGAGCATGCTTTGTTCGATGCCCATCTGTTTCAGGTAGGCCGCCAGCTTTTTCTCAACCGCCTTGCTCATCTCGTAGGTCTTGTAGCTGCCGGCGTTCTTGCGGCTGACGATCTTTGTGTTGAGGATCTTCTTCTTGCCCCCCACGACGCGATAGGTGGTCCGGTATTGCAATTTCGTACGGATGTAGGTCGTGGTGATCTGATGGACGCCGAGATAGGCCCATTCGCCGGCCACCCGCCTGATACCGCCGGCAAACATCAGAGGACAGGCGGAATTGCACATGGCGCCATAGTCGATGACATCGCCGAAGTAGCGGGCGTCACGGTCCTGGCAGCCCTTCGCACCGGGCTGGCAGCTGGAAAACACCGTTTTGCCGATGGCGATATCAAACTTGTTCTTGCGGATCAGCCGGCCAAGCGTCAGCGCCGCCTCGACATTGCCGCCGGGAGAATCGACGACAACAGGCAATTTACGCCCACCAAGCGTCTTCAGCATGCGTTTGAAGAGCGCCGGAGTTCCAGCTTCTATCGAGCCCTCGGCCGATATCCATTCCGGGCAGATCGGCTCGCACCCCGGTGCGTTGCTGCGGACAATGCCGAACCGCATCGTCGGCCCAAGATCCGGCGCCGCATCCGCCGCAAAGGCTGCCGGGCCTGCGGCAAGCAATGCGAGCAGCCAGGTCAGAGCCAGCGGCCACAATGCGCGACGATGGAAAAACCGCCTTGGAACCATTGGAAAAAAGCCCCTCGATGCAACCTATACTAGTTGAGGCCCAGAGCCTTGCAACAGGGTTCGGCCGACAGGGCCGCAACCGATAGCCCCGAAAAAGAAAAGGGCGGCCCGAAGACCGCCCTTTTCTTGTCGATCCGGCGAATGCCGGGCTCGATTATTCCTTGATGGTGACGACGATGCCGGCACCGACGGTGCGGCCGCCTTCACGGATAGCGAAGCGCAGCTTCTCTTCCATGGCGATCGGCACGATCAGCTCGACATCGACCGTGATGTTGTCGCCCGGCATCACCATTTCGGTGCCTTCCGGCAGCGACACGATGCCGGTCACGTCGGTCGTGCGGAAGTAGAACTGCGGACGGTAGTTGGTGAAGAACGGCGTGTGACGGCCACCTTCGTCCTTGGTCAGGATGTAGGCTTCGGCCACGAACTTCTTGTGCGGCTTCACCGTACCGGGCTTGGCCAGAACCTGGCCGCGCTCGACACCTTCACGATCAACGCCGCGCAGCAGCGCGCCGATGTTGTCGCCGGCCTGGCCCTGATCGAGCAGCTTGCGGAACATTTCCACGCCCGTGCAGGTCGTCTTGGTCGTCGGACGGATGCCGATGATCTCCAGCTCCTCGCCGACCTTGACCACGCCGCGCTCGACGCGGCCGGTCACGACCGTGCCGCGGCCCGAGATCGAGAACACGTCTTCGATCGGCATCAGGAACGGCTTGTCGAGCGGACGAACCGGCGTCGGAATGTAGGCATCGACCGCAGCCATCAGCTCGCGGATCGCGTCTTCACCGATCTTCTTGTCGGAATCTTCCAGCGCAGCCAGAGCCGAACCCTTGACGATCGGAATGTCGTCGCCGGGGAATTCGTTCTTGGTCAGCAACTCGCGAACCTCGAGCTCGACCAGCTCGAGCAGCTCGGCGTCGTCGACCTGGTCGACCTTGTTCAGGAACACCACGATCGACGGCACGCCGACCTGACGGGCCAGCAGGATGTGCTCGCGGGTCTGCGGCATCGGGCCGTCGGCAGCCGACACGACCAGGATCGCGCCGTCCATCTGCGCGGCACCGGTGATCATGTTCTTCACATAGTCGGCGTGGCCGGGGCAGTCGACGTGAGCGTAGTGGCGGTTGGCCGTCTCATATTCGACATGCGCCGTCGAGATCGTGATGCCGCGCGCCTTTTCTTCAGGGGCGGCGTCGATCTGGTCGTAGCGCTTGTATTCGCCAAAATACTTGGTGATCGCCGCCGTAAGCGACGTCTTGCCATGGTCGACGTGGCCAATCGTGCCGATGTTCACGTGAGGCTTGTTACGCTCGAATTTACCTTTTGCCATTGTCTCTTTCCTTGGACGGCCCGGATCTTCAGTTCGGTCGAAGACCTTCAGTTCAGTCGAATGCGGGGCGATTAGCGACAAAGGCCAAAAAACACAAGCGTCTTTTGGCCGGGTGCCGTCTCACTCAGTCCGAACCATCGATCCGATTGCGGGATATGACGCTGATATAGGAAGGCTCCGGGCAAAATGAAATGGGCAGCGCGCCGGCCGATCGAGGCCGCGACAGCGCTGACGTGCTTGCCCGGCCCTGTCTGAATCATGGCCAGGCCATGGACCATTGCCGCCACCACCCGCCTCTGATCTTGTGGCCGGATGCATTTCATCCCTGCCTCTATCCGCGGCCCGCTGTTCATGATCGTCTCGACGGGGTCGTATCTCGTCAACGACACGATGATGAAACTCGCGACGGCTGGCCTGCCGTCTTACGAAGTGCTGTTTCTGCGCGGTGCCGCGGCAGCGCTCTGGGGCTTCCCGCTGTTGTTCGCGCTGGGCTACGGCAAGCAGATCCCGCTGATCTTCGACAAGCGCGTACTGAGCCGGAACATGCTCGAACTGGCGGCGATCCTTTGCTATGTGGTCGCGCTCGCCAACATGCAGATCGCCGATTCCACCGCGCTCGGCCAGATCACGCCGCTCTTGATGCTGGTTGGCTCCTCGATCCTGTTTGGCGAGCGGATCGGCGGCCGGCGCATGGCGCTGATCGGACTCGGCTTCGTCGGCGCGCTGATGGTGGCGCAGCCGACCATGCAAGGC
>NZ_RZTT01000038.1 GCF_003996995.1 Mesorhizobium sp. M7A.T.Ca.US.000.02.2.1
CTTCTGTTCCTCGGCGCCTCGATCTCGCGCTATCCGCTCGAAGGCTATCGCGAGCGCTGCGACACATCAGTCGTGCTCGGCTCTCGCCATGCCAAGAAGCCGATCGAGCTGAAGATCCCGATCACCATCGCCGGCATGAGCTTCGGCTCACTGTCAGGCCCCGCCAAGGAGGCACTCGGGCGCGGCGCGACCCTGTCGGGCACCTCGACCACCACCGGCGATGGCGGCATGACCGAGGAAGAGCGCGGCCATTCAAAGCAGCTGGTCTATCAATATCTGCCGTCGCGCTACGGCATGAACCCGCGCGATTTGCGCCGCGCCGATGCGATCGAAGTCGTCGTCGGCCAGGGCGCCAAGCCGGGCGGCGGCGGCATGCTGCTTGGCCAGAAGATTTCCGACCGCGTCGCCGAGATGCGCACGCTGCCCAAGGGCATCGACCAGCGCTCGGCCTCGCGCCATCCCGACTGGACCGGACCCGACGATCTCGAGATCAAGATCCTCGAACTGCGCGAAATCACCGACTGGGAAAAGCCGATCTACGTCAAGGTCGGCGGCGCCCGGCCCTACTACGACACCGCGCTTGCCGTGAAGGCCGGCGCCGATGTCGTTGTCGTCGACGGCATGCAGGGCGGCACCGCCGCCACCCAGGAAGTGTTCATCGAAAATGTCGGTATGCCGACGCTTGCCTGCATCAGGCCGGCGGTGCAGGCGCTGCAGGATCTGGGCATGCACCGCAAAGTGCAGCTGATCGTCTCCGGTGGTATCCGCAACGGCGCCGATGTCGCCAAGGCGCTGGCGCTCGGCGTCGACGCGGTCTCGATCGGTACGGCTGCCCTTGTCGCGCTCGGCGACAACGATCCCCGCTGGGAGGCGGAGTATAACGAGCTCGGCACCACCGCCGGCGCCTATGACGATTGGCACGAGGGGCGCGACCCCGCCGGCATCACCACGCAGGACCCCGAATTGATGAAGCGGGTCGACCCGGTGGCCGCCGGACGCCGGCTGGCGAACTACCTCAAGGTGATGACGCTGGAAGCGCAGACCATCGCGCGTGCCTGCGGCAAGAACAGCCTGCACAATCTCGAACCCGAGGACCTCGTCGCGCTGACGATCGAGGCAGCCGCCATGGCCGGCGTGCCGCTGGCCGGCACCAACTGGATACCGGGGAAGAACGGCTTCTAATCAACGAAGGGCCGACTCCCGCATACTCGGGAACAACAATCGATAAAAATGGGGAACTAGCGTGGCAACTGATCTTGCAGAATTCGCAAGGGCGAAAAACGTCAAATATTTCATGATTTCCTACACTGACCTGTTCAGTGGCCAGCGTGCCAAGCTGGTGCCGGCGCAGGCAATCGCCGACATGCAGAAGGACGGCGCCGGCTTTGCCGGGTTCGCCACCTGGCTGGACCTGACGCCGGCACATCCCGACATGCTGGCGGTGCCGGATCCGGATTCGGTGATCCAGCTGCCGTGGAAGCCGGAAGTCGCCTGGGTCGCGGCCAACTGCATCATGGACGACAAGGAGGTCGACCAGGCGCCGCGCAACACGCTGAAGCGGCTGATCGCGGAAGCCGCCAGCGACGGCATGCACGTCAAGACCGGCGTCGAGGCCGAGTTCTTCCTGATCTCGCCGGACGGCAAGACGATTTCCGACGAATACGACACGGCCTCAAAGCCCTGCTACGACCAGCAAGCGGTGATGCGCCGCTATGACGTCATCGCCGAGATCTGCGACCACATGCTGGCGCTCGGCTGGGGCGCCTACCAGAACGACCACGAGGATGCCAACGGCCAGTTCGAGATGAACTGGGCCTTCGACGACGCGCTGGCGACCGCGGACAAGCACTCGTTCTTCAAGTTCATGGTCAAGTCGATCGCCGAGAAGCATGGCCTGCGCGCGACTTTCATGCCCAAACCCTTCCAGGGGCTGACCGGCAATGGCTGCCATGCCCATATCTCGGTCTGGGACAAGGCCGGCAAGACCAACGTCTTCGCCGACAATTCGATGGAGCTTGGCCTGTCGGCCAAGGGCAGGAATTTCCTCGGCGGCATCATGAAGCACGCCTCCGCGCTGGCCGCCATCACCAACCCGACGGTCAATTCCTACAAGCGCATCAACGCGCCGCGCACCATCTCGGGCGCGACCTGGGCGCCGAATACAGTGACCTGGACCGGCAACAACCGCACCCACATGGTGCGCGTGCCCGGCCCCGGCCGCTTCGAACTGCGGCTGCCGGATGGGGCGGCAAACCCCTATCTGCTGCAGGCGGTTATCATCGCTGCCGGCCTCGACGGCATCCGTTCCAAGGCAGATCCCGGCAAGCGCTACGACATCGACATGTACCAGCATGGGCACACGGTGAAGGGCGCGCCAAAACTGCCGCTCAACCTGCTCGACGCGTTGCGCGAGTTCGACAAGGACAAATCGCTCAAGGCGGCGCTGGGTGAGGAATTCTCGTCGGCCTACCTAAAGCTGAAGCACCAGGAATGGAATTCCTATGCTTCGCACTTCACGCAATGGGAGCGCGACCACACGCTGGATATCTGACCACCAGCGTGACGCGAGCGACCTCGGAATGAACTGATGAAATATTCGATCTTTTCGCTCGCCCGCGCCGCCCTGTCCGGTCACAAGAACTGGCAACGCACCTGGCGCGACGCCACGCCGAAGGATCGCTACGACGTGGTGATCATCGGCGGCGGCGGCCACGGACTTGCCACCGCCTGGTTTCTCGCCAGCGAGTACGGCATCAAGAATGTCGCCGTACTCGAAAAAGGCTGGATCGGCTCCGGCAATGCCGGCCGCAACACCACCATCATCCGCTCCAATTACGGTCTGCCCGGCAACACCGGCTTCTACGAATTGTCGATGAAGCTGTGGGAGCGGATGGAGCAGGACCTCAACTACAATGCGATGGTCAGCCAGCGCGGCGTCATCAATCTCTACCACTCCGACGCACAGCGCGACGCCTATGCGCGGCGCGGCAACACCATGCGCATCAACGGCATCGACGCCGAACTGCTCGACCTCGCTGCCGTCAAGAAGATGATACCGTTCCTGAACTTCGACAATGCGCGCTTTCCGGTGCAAGGCGGGCTCTTGCAGCGGCGCGGCGGCACGGCGCGGCACGATGCGGTGGTCTGGGGCTATGCGCATGCGGCGAGCGAACTCGGCGTCGACATCATCCAGAATTGCGAAGTCACCGGCTTCGTCAGGGACGCCAATGGCAAGGTGACCGGCGTCGAGACATCGCGCGGCAAGATCGGCGCCGGCAAGGTCGGCATGGCTGTTGCCGGAAGTTCGTCGCGCGTCGCGGCGATGGCCGGCCTGCGCCTGCCGATCGAAAGCCATGTGCTGCAGGCCTTTGTCTCCGAGGCGATCAAGCCGCTCATCCCTGGTGTCATGACCTTCGGCGCCGGCCATTTCTACGTCAGCCAGTCCGACAAGGGCGGCCTGGTCTTCGGCGGTGACATAGACGGCTACAATTCCTACGCCCAACGCGGCAACATGCCTGTGATGGAGGACGTCTGCGAGGGCGGCATGGCGCTGATGCCGATGATCGGCCGCGTGCGCCTGCTGCGCCAGTGGGGCGGCATCATGGACATGTCGATGGATGGCTCGCCGATCATCGACAAGACGCCGGTCGACGGGCTCTATCTCAACGCCGGCTGGTGCTATGGCGGCTTCAAGGCGACGCCGGGCTCCGGCTTTGTCTTTGCCCATCTTCTGGCCCGCGATGAATCGCACGAAGAGGCCGCACGGTTCCGCCTCGACCGGTTCCGGACTGGTGCGATGATCGACGAAAAGGGCCAGGGCGCCCAACCGAACCTGCATTGAAGGCGGTCTAGAACAGCATGCGCATTGTCTGTCCCTTCTGCGGCGAACGCGAACTCGGCGAGTTCACCTATCTCGGCGACGCCAAGCCGATGCGGCCCGAAGCCGGCGCCTCGGAAGACGAGGTCTTCGACTATGTCTATCTGCGTGACAATGCTGCCGGACAGACCAGCGAACACTGGTACCATGGCGGTGGTTGCCGGGCCTGGCTGAAGGTCACCCGCAACACGCTGACGCACGAGATTTCCGCCGTTGAGCCGGCGGCTGGCGTGGGTGCGAGGCAGGTCGCGAAATGAATTTTCTTGTGCAAGTCAGCGCCGCCCCTCACCTGCCTGCCGGCACCCTCTCCCCGTATAGAGACTGGGAGAGGGACGCTGGCCGCAACCTGGCCGCTATTCCTGCAGCGTTGATGATTGGCGAAATCTTGGACGAGAGCGTCCTTCTCCCCGTCACTATACGGGGAGAAGTGCCCGGCAGGGCGATGAGGGGCAGCGCGACCCTGCCGCATGACATCGAAGCGACGAAGGGTCGGCAATCGTGACTTCCAGCCAATCTCACCGTCTCACGTCGGGCGGTCTCATCGACCGCTCGGTGCCACTGAACTTCCGTTTCGACGGCAAGGCTTTCTCCGGCTTCCAGGGCGACACGCTCGCCTCGGCGCTGATCGCCAACGGCGTCAAGCTGGTCGGCCGATCGTTCAAATACCATCGCCCGCGCGGTATTCTCACCGCTGGTTCGGAAGAACCCAACGCGCTGGTCGAGCTGCGCACCGGCGCACGGCGCGAGCCGAACACCAAGGCGACGACAGCCGAACTCTATGACGGGCTCGAGGCCGCCAGCCAGAACCGATGGCCGTCGCTGCGCCACGATGTGATGTCGGTGAACCAGCTGTTCGCGCCGATCTTCGTCGCCGGCTTCTACTACAAGACCTTCATGTGGCCGGCGAAGTTCTGGGAAGCGATCTACGAGCCGGCGATCCGCCGCGCCGCCGGCCTCGGCCGTGCCTCAGGCATCGCCGATCCCGATCACTACGACAAGGCATGGGCGCATTGCGATGTGCTGATCGCCGGTTCAGGTCCGGCCGGTTTGGCCGCGGCATTGGCAGCCGGCCGTGCAGGCGCCCGCGTCATCCTGTGCGAAGAGGATTTTGTCCCCGGCGGCCGCCTGCTGTCGGATGGCGGCACGATCGATGGTGTGCCGGCAGCCGAATGGCTGTCGCGGACGCTGGCTGAATTGGCCGATATGCCCGATGTCCGCATCATGACCCGCACGGCACTATTCGGCGTCTACGATGGCGGCACCTATGGCGCGATCGAGCGGGTCAACGACCACCTGCCCTCGCCGCCTCAGCATCAGGTGCGACAGCGGCTGTGGCGGATCGTGGCGAAGCGCTGCGTCGTCGCGGCCGGCGCCATCGAACGGCCGATCGTCTTTGCCGGCAACGACACGCCCGGTGTTATGATGGCATCCGCCATGCGCACCTATGTCGCGCGCTATGCGGCGACACCGGCAAAGCGCCTCGCGCTGTTCACCAACAATGAGGATGGCTGGCGTACGGTCGAAACGGCGCTTGGCGCGGGACTACAGATCGCGGCGGTCATCGATGCACGGTCCGAAGTGTCGCCGGCGCATCGTTCGCTGGCCTCCAAGGGTGGCTTCCCGGTGCTGCATGGTTCCGTAAGGGGCGTCGATGGCGGCAAGGATGGCGTCAGGAAAATCGCGGTCTCGCTGACCGGTGGCGCGCGCGCCGAGGTCGAAGCGGACGGCCTCGCAGTCTCCGGCGGCTGGAACCCGGCGGTCGGGCTGACTTCCTACCATCGTGGCCGGCCGAAATGGCAGAACGACATATCTGCCTTCGTGCCGGACGGCGCGCCTCCCGGCATGGTCGCCGCCGGTGCCGCCAATGGCGATTTCGGCCTCGGCGCCTGCCTGAGCCAGGGATTTGCCGCCGGCGCGGCAGCGGCACGTGACACGGGACATAGCGGCACAGTGGGTATCGCGCCTGCCGCCGACGACGAGGCATTCTCGCTGACGCCGCTATGGCACGTCGCCGGCAAGGGCAAGGCTTTTGTCGATTACCAGCACGACGTCACCGCCTCCGACATTGAACTGGCGCAACGCGAAGGCTTTGAATCCGTCGAGCACCTGAAGCGCTACACGACGCTCGGCATGGCGACCGACCAGGGCAAGACCTCGAATGTCGCCGGCCTTGCCATCATGGCCGCGGTCAGCGGCCGTTCGATCCCCGAGACCGGCACGACAATCTACCGGCCGCCTTACGTGCCGGTCGCCATCGGCGCCTTCGCCGGCCATCACCGCGACGAGACGTTCCATGCGACGCGGCTGACGCCGTCGCACCACTGGGCGGCCGAACAGGGCGCAATCTTCGTCGACACCGGCCTGTGGAAACGTGCGCAATGGTACCCTCGCGCCGGCGAGAAGGACTGGCTGGAATCGGTGACCCGCGAGGTCAAGGCGGTGCGCGGCGGCGTCGGCTTCTGCGATGTCTCGACGCTCGGCAAGATCGACGTGCACGGCCCCGATGCCGGCGCCTTTCTCGATCGCGTCTACATCAACACCTTCTCCAGCCTCGCCGTTGGCAAGGCGCGCTATGGGCTGATGCTGCGCGAGGACGGCATCGTCTATGACGATGGCACGACATCGCGGCTGGCCGAGGACCACTATTTTCTGACCACCACCACGGCCAAGGCCGGGCTGGTGATGCAGCATCTCGAATTCTGCCGCCAGGTGCTGTTCCCGGAGCTCGACGTGCAGCTCACTTCCGTCTCGGACCAGTGGGCGCAATTCTCGATCGCCGGGCCGAAGACACGCGACCTGCTCAGGGAAATCGTCGACCCGGCCGAAGACCTTTCCAACGAAGGCTTTCCATTCATGGGCGCGCGCGAAGTCGCACTTCGCGGGGGCCTGAGGGCACGGCTGTTCCGTATCTCGTTCTCAGGCGAGATGGCTTTCGAGATTTCAGTGCCGGCGCGCTTCGGCGATGCCATGGCGCGCAATTTGATGCTGGCCGGCGCGCCATTCGGCGTGACGCCCTACGGCACCGAGGCGCTCGGCGTCATGCGCGTCGAAAAGGGCCACATCGCCGGACCGGAACTGAGCGGCACGACGACGGCGGCCGATCTTGGCCTGGGCAAGATGATGTCGACCAAGAAAGACTATATCGGCCGCGTCATGGCCGGACGCGAGGCGCTGGTAGCCCCGGACCGGCAGGTCGTCGTCGGCATCAAGCCGACGGACAAGGCACGCCGGCTGCGCTCCGGTGCGCACATCATCCCGAAGGGACAGACACCCGGCCCCGGCAACGACCAGGGCTATGTCACCTCGGTCTGCTTCTCGCCGACGTCGGATCAGTGGATCGGGCTCGCGCTTGTCGAACGCGGCCGCGAACGCATCGGCGAGATCGTGCATGGGCATGACCCGTTGCGCGGCGAAGACTACGATGTCGAACTCTGCAATCCCGTCTTCTACGATCCGGATGGAGGGCGCCAGCGTGGTTGATTTTTCCTGGGCTCCCCGCAGTCCCCTTGAAAAGGCGCTTGTTGCCGGCGTGCATGGTGCACGCGGTATCGAGGCCGGCGTCTCGCTGACCGAGATCCGCAATTTTGATCTCGTCCAGGTGATGGCGCGGCGCGGTAAGGCGGCTGACATGGCCACGGCAGCGAAGGTTCGCTTTGGCGTTGCTGCTCCGGAAACGCCGACGGCAGTCGGCGCGGCGGACGCAACGCTGATCTGGTCGGGACCGGATCAGTTTTTCGTGCTGTCGAAGGGCGGCAAGCATTCGACTGAAGCACTCGCTCAGGCGTTTGCATCTTCCGCCTCGCTGTCCGACCAGTCGCATGCGCGCGTGCTGATCAGCATCTCGGGTGACAAGGCGCGGGCGATGCTGGCGAAACTGTCGTCGATCGATTTGCATCCCGATGCGTTTCCGGTTGGCGCGGCGGCGGCTACGTCGATTGACCACACCAGTGTCACGCTCAGGCGTGGGAATGATCGAGATGGCCTGGCGGTGTTCAACCTCCTGGTGTTCGCGACTTTTGCCGAGAGCCTGTGGCACACGATGCTGGACTCGGCCGCGGAGTATGGTGTGGTTATCGGCCATTCCGAGGAATTCTAGCCCGCCAATTGTGGACCTCGGCGCCGCCCCTCATTGCCCTGCCGGGCATTTCTCCCCGTGAACGGGGAGAAAGAAGCTGTTCGGAGTGCCGCGCTATTTCTGCAATGTTGGCGATTGGCGAAACCGGCGACGACAGCGTCCTTCGCCCCGTTTACGGGGAGAAGATGGCAGCAGCCAGATGAGGGGCAGCACCGACGTTTGGAAGATAGACTGGGAGGCCAATTCAATCTCAATTGTCTGGGTTCGAAGCATCACCTTCACCTTGCCAAACGCACGCGCACTGCTATTCTTACCGCTAAAATAATTTCACACACAGGCAAACTTGTTTCTCGAACCGCAAGGCTGAAATGAGCCAGTCGCCCTACCCCGCAATTGCTGCCGGACCGCCGCGGCCGAGCCTCATCCTGAGGCCCGGCCAGATCGCGCTGCCGCCGGGCATGGAGCGTTATACGATCCATGGCAATGGCGCGGTGCTCATCGACATCGAGGCCGGCGACACGATCACCGTGCGCAATGTCGAGGGCGGCCAGGCCTGCGAGTTGCTGGCCTGGGACAGGACCGGCGCGACCGATCCCGGCATTTTTGGTGAAGCATCGAACAGCAACGCTGCTGGCATCAAGGCGCTATTGGCCGAGGACGACGACAGCCTCGCATCGCTACGGAGCGGGCTCGCGCGCCGGCAGGTGCAGCTTGACCACGCCAAGGCGGTTCGCGTGTTCGGCGGCGCGACACCCGCCGGCACCGAGCAGGCTTTCACGGTCGCGCGCGACGGCGCGATGCTGATTGCGGCCCCCGGCGGGCCGATGCTGGTCGATGGCCACGACACGGCGACGCCGCTGATTGCCATCGTTCGCCGTGCCACGATCCGCCCGGCGGCGAAATCGCTACTGGCCGATCCGCTGGCCGACCCGGTTCTCGATTTGCGCGTCCATTCGGCGACGGCGGAATCCTATTTCGTCAAGGCTGGCGACTATCTCCAGATCATCGATGTCGACGGGCGCCAGTGCACCGATTTCCAGTGCTTTTCGGCGCGCAAGCTGGACAGGGGATTGGATCATCCGCTCGACGTGACGACGACTCGCACGCTGATGGGTGCGAGCTACCCGATGCCCGGCCTGCATTCCAAATACTACGACCAGGACATGGAGCCGCTGGTCGAGGTTATCCAGGACACATGCGGCCGGCACGACGCCTTCGCGCTCGCCTGCGCCGCCAAATATTACGACGACATCGGCTATCCCGGCCACACCAACTGCTCGGAGAATTTCAACGGCGCTCTGGCCGGCAAGGGCGTCAATCCCCGCGCGGGCTGGATGGCGATCAACTTCTTCTTCAACACGGCGATCGACGCGCATGGCGTCATGGTGTCCGACGAGCCGTGGTCGCGGGCGGGTGACTATGTGCTGCTCAGGGCGCTCACCGACATCGTCTGCGTGTCCTCCGCCTGCCCCGACGACACGACGCCGGCCAATGGCTGGAACCCGACCGACATCCATGTGCGGACCTATTCCGGCCAGCACAAATTCTCGCGAGCGATCGCCAGACGCATGACGCCCGATTCGGAACAGAAAATGACCCGCGAGACAGCTTTTCATTCGAGCTTTGCCAAGCACACCCGCAACTTCGGCGAGTACAGGGGCTATTGGCTCGCCAATTCCTTCGCCAAGGACGGGCCGATCGCGGAATACTGGGCGTGCCGCCAGGACGCGGTGATCATGGACCTGTCGCCGCTGCGCAAGTTCGAGGTCACCGGCCCGGATTCCGAGGCGCTGCTGCAATACACGCTGACCCGCGACGTCAAGAAGCTCGGTGTCGGCCAGGTGGTCTATTCGGCCATGTGCTACGAGCATGGCGGCATGATCGACGACGGCACCCTGCTGCGGCTCGGCAAGGACAATTTCCGCTGGGTCGGCGGTGACGATCTGTCCGGCGAATGGCTGCGCGAGACGGCGACGAAGCTCGGCCTCAACGTGCTGGTGCGCTCGTCGACCGACCAGATGCACAACGTCGCCGTCCAGGGTCCGAAGAGCCGCGACATCCTGCGAGAAGTGATCTGGACTTCGCCATTGCAGCCGTCGATCGACGAGCTCGAATGGTTCCGCTTCGCCGTCGCCCGCATTGGTGGCGGCAACGGCATTCCGGTCGTCGTCTCGCGCACCGGCTATACCGGCGAACTCGGCTACGAGATCTGGTGCCATCCGCGCGACGCCGAAAAGGTGTTCGACGCCATCTGGGAAGCCGGCCAGCCGCATGGGCTGAAGCCGATGGGGCTGCAGGCGCTGGACATGGTGCGCATCGAGGCCGGGCTGATCTTCGCCGGCTACGAATTCTCCGACCAGACCGATCCGTTCGAGGCCGGCATCGGCTTCACCGTGCCGCTGAAGAGCAAGACCGACGATTTCATCGGCCGCGAGGCGCTGATCCGCCGCAAGGAGCACCCGCAGACGAAGCTGGTCGGCCTCGACATCGACGCCAATGTCGACGTCGGCCATGGCGATTGCGTGCATGTCGGCCGCGCCCAGATCGGCGTGGTCACGTCGGGCATGCGCTCGCCGGTGTTGAACAAGACCATCGCGCTGGCCAAGCTCGACGTCACCCATTCGGCTGTCGGTACCGAGGTCGAGATCGGCAAGCTCGACGGCCATGCTAAACGGCTGCCGGCGCGCGTCGTCGCCTTCGCCCACTACGATCCGCAAAAGATCAAACCACGCTCCTGACGGCCTTCCTCCGAAGACAGTGAGGCCGTGCTGGCAGCCTGCGATAGGAATTTTTTCTTGACCTGCTGAGGGCAGCTATGCTACATATTCGTCCATGGTGCTGATTTGCGCCGCGACCCGCCTGCGGCGGGTTTTTCGTTTCCAGACCCCTG
This sequence comes from Mesorhizobium sp. M7A.T.Ca.US.000.02.2.1, assembly GCF_003996995.1. Lineage (GTDB taxonomy): Bacteria > Pseudomonadota > Alphaproteobacteria > Rhizobiales > Rhizobiaceae > Mesorhizobium. Next base: position 10,843 of record NZ_RZTT01000038.1, read on the forward strand.
GTCCTTTTCCGAACAATCCTGTCCGCCAGTGTGAAGCTGACATGTTTCGCAAGCGTGATGTGCACGGCGCGACAATTCGCTTGACGTGAAAGCGCGCCGGATCAATCTTCACTCCTAAGAAAAAAATACGACTGAGTGGAAACACCGGCAGTCCATCAATGCATGCGTCGATGGTGAGCCTAGCGAAGCCGCGGCGGTCACGAACGGGGAACATCAAAATGGGGAACAAAGACATATGAGCACGATAACGACTGTCCTGGAGCCGCTTGCCGAAGGCAAGTTGCACCGAAAAATCGACTGGCGCGGCGCCTTCTGGGTGGCGAGCGGTGTGCCTGCCCTCGTCCTGTTCTCGATCGGCGGCATTGCCGGCACGACCGGCACGCTGGCCTTCGCGATCTGGATCTTCTCCATGATCATGGGCTTCCTGCAATCCTTCACCTATGCCGAAATCGCCGGACTGTTTCCAAACAAGTCGGGCGGCGCGTCGATCTACGGCGCCACCGCATGGCTGCGCTATTCCAAGTTCATCGCGCCGCTGTCGGTGTGGTGCAACTGGTTCGCCTGGTCGCCGGTGCTGTCGCTCGGCTGCTCGATCGCCGCAGCTTATATCCTCAACGCGTTGGCGCCGGTGCCGCTGTTCACCGAGGCCTCGCCCGAAGTCGTCGCCTATATCGCCGCGCATGCCGGGACGAGTGCCGCCGACGCCATCACGGCGGTGACCACCGCGGCAACGCCGGTGATCCGCAACTGGACGCTCTACAGCCACACGCTGGGGCCGGTCTCGTTCACCCTCAACGCGACCTTCTTCATCGGCGCGGTGCTGATGCTGATCATCTTCGCCATCCAGCATCGCGGCATCCTCGGCACTGCCAATGTGCAGAAATATATCGGCCTGCTGGTCATCATCCCGATGCTGATCGTCGGCGTCGTGCCGATCGTCACCGGCCAGATCAACTGGGCGAATTTTTCGCCGCTGGTGCCGCTGGCGGCAGCCTACGCGCCCGAACCCGGCGCCTGGAACATCGCCGGCTGGACGCTGGTGCTTGGCGGCATGTTCATCGCCGCCTGGTCGACCTACGGTTTCGAGACCGCCGTCTGCTACACCTCGGAGTTCAAGAACCCGGGCACCGACACGTTCAAGGCGATCTTCTATTCCGGCCTTTTGTGCATGCTGCTGTTCATCCTGGTGCCGTTCACCTTCCAGGGCGTGCTTGGCCTCAACGGCATGCTGGCGACACCGATCGTCGACGGCTCCGGTGTCGCCGACGCGCTGGCCGGCATGGTCGGCGGCGGCGCACTGATCCACAGCCTTTTGGTGATGCTGATGATCCTGGCTCTGGTTCTGTGCATCATGACGGCCATGGCCGGCTCTTCACGCACGCTCTACCAGGGCTCGGTCGATGGCTGGCTGCCGCGCTATCTCAGCCATGTCAACGAACATGGCGCGCCGACGCGGGCAATGTGGACCGATCTCGTCTTCAACCTGATCGTGCTGGCCATCGCCTCTGCCGACGCGACGAGCTTCTTCTTCATCCTCGCCGTGTCGAACTGCGGCTATATCATCTTCAACTTCCTCAACCTCAATGCCGGCTGGATCCACCGCATCGACAACGGCCATATCGCCAGGCCTTGGAAAGCACCGAGCTGGTTGCTCGGCGTCGGCGCGATCTTCGCCTATGTCAACATGATCTTCATGGGCGCGGGCGCCAAAGTTTGGAATCCGATGGCGCTGTGGGCCGGCCTGATCACTGCGGCTCTGATCATCCCGGTGTTCTGCTTCCGCCATTACATCCAGGACAAGGGCAAGTTCCCCGACCACATGCTGGCCGATCTCGGCATGACGGGGGCCGACCTCTCGGTCAAAAAGGCGGGCATACTGCCTTATCTGACGCTGGTCGCCGGCGTGGTGGTGATGCTGCTCGCCAACTGGTTCTTCGTCATCTGACCTCGTAAAAGTGAAAAGGATCGGGCGCGCTTCGGCGCGCCCGATCTTTTCGACTGGCGTGATCGATCTATTCGGCGGCCAGTGCCAGTTGCGGCTTTTCGGTTTCCTGGCTCAGTTCCAGATCGTCGGTCCGCCCCTCCGCCCCGCGCTTCTTCGGTTCCCGGCCGAAGAACAGGGCGTACCCGGCAGGCAGGACCAGGATTGTCAGCACCGTGGCAACGAGGATGCCGCCCATCATGGCGTAGGCGAGCGGACCCCAGAAGACGCCGCGCGAGATCGGGATCAGCGCCAGCACCGCCGTCAGCGCCGTCAGCGTGATCGGCCGGAAACGGCGAACGGCCGAACCGATGATCGCCTCGTAGCGGTCCATGCCCGCGGCGATGTCCTGGTCGATCTGGTCGACCAGGATGATCGAGTTGCGCATGATGATGCCGAGCAGCGCGATGACGCCGAGAATGGCGACGAAGCCGAACGGCGCGCCGCTGATCAAGAGTGCCGCGGCAGCACCGATAATGCCAAGCGGACCGGTCGCCAGCACCAGCATCGCCTTGCCGAAGTTCTGCAGCTGGATCATCAAAAGCACGACGATGACAGCCAGCATGATCGGCGCCTTGGCGGCGATCGAAGCCTGGCTTTCCGCCGAATCCTCCGCACCGCCCTGGATCTCGACCTTGTAGCCGGGCGCCAATCCGTTACGCAGGCCCTGCACATCCTTGTACAGTTTGGTGACGACGTCATTGGACTGCACGCCGTCGGGCAGCGTTGCCCGCACACTGATGGTCGGCAGACGGTCGCGGCGCCACTCGATGCCTTGCTCCAGCACCGGCACCACCTTGGCAACCTGCGACAGCGGCACGAAGCCACCGAAGTCGGTCGGGATATAGACCGAGTCGACCGAGGACAGGAGGCTGCGGCTGGCATCCGGCTCGCGGGCAACGATGGACACCGTCTCCTCGCCGTCGCGGAAGTCGTCGAGCGGCGCGCCGGACATTGCCGCCTGCAGCATCTGGCGGATGCGCTGCGAGGTGACGCCGAGTGCGCGGGCACGATCCTGGTCGATGACCAGCTTCATCGCCGGAACCGGCTCCAGCCAGTCATCATGCACGGCGCCAAGCAGCGGATCCTCACGGAACTTCGCCTTCACCTGGTCGGCGATGCGGCGCACCTCCTGGCGATCCGGCCCCATGACGCGCATCTGCACCGGCCAGCCGGTCGGCGGGCCGAGGAACAGACGATCGACCTTGGCACGGATGGATGGGAAGTCTTCAGCCAGAACAGTGCGCAACTTGACGATCAACCGTTCGCGGGCCGGTTCGTCATTGGCCATGACGAGCAGCTGGGCGAAGTTGGGGTTGCTCAGCTGCTGGTCGAGCGGCAGGAAGAAGCGCGGCGCGCCTTCGCCGATATAGGTGGCGATGAAACGCTTGTCCTTGTCGTCCATCATCTTGGTTTCGAGCGCCTTGGCCTGCGCCTCGACTTCCTTGATGCTGGTGCCTTCCGGCAGCCAAAGGTCGACGAGGATTTCCGGCCGCGACGATTGCGGGAAGAAGTTCTGCGGAATGAACTGGAAAGCCCACAGGCTGGTGCCGAAGGTGACCAGCGTCATCACCAGGACGATGATGCGATGGCGCACGGCCCAGCTGACGGTAGCACGAAGCCGGCGATAGAAACGCGTGTCGAAGACATCGTGATGGCTGCCGGCATGCTTGCGCTGCTTGAGGATCATATTGCCGAGCCATGGCGTGAAATAGACCGCGACGAACCAGGAGACGATCAGCGCGATGCCGACGACATAGAACAGGGTCCGGACATATTCGCCGGCTGTCGAGGCCGCGAAGCCGACCGGAATGAAGCCGGCCGTGGTGATCAGCGTGCCGGTCAGCATTGGGAAGGCGGTCGAGGAATAGGCGAAACTCGCCGCCTCGACTTTGACCATCCCCTCCTCCAGCTTGCGCTCCATCATCTCGACGACGATCATAGCGTCGTCGACCAGAAGACCGAGCGCGATGATCAGCGCGCCGAGCGAGATGCGCTGCAGGTCGATGCCGAGTTCGTACATGATGGCGAAGGTCGCAGCCAGCACCAGCGGGATGGCGATGGCGATGACCAGGCCGGAACGCCAGCCTATCGACAGGAACGAGACGACGAGCACGATCAGCAGCGCTTCGCCAAGCGCATGCATGAACTCGGCCACCGCATCGGTGACGACGCCCGGCTGGTCGGAGATCTGGTCGACCGCAACCCCGTAGGGCAGCGCCTCTTCGAAGCGCTTGTAGGTGGCCTCGACATCCTTGCCGACGTCGGTAACCTTGAAGCCCTTGGCCATGACGACGCCCAACTGCACGCTGTCGTGACCGTTGAAGCGGTATTTGCGCTGGAACGGATCTTCCAGCCCCGAGGTCACCGTGGCGATGTCGCCCAGCCTTGTGACCTGGCCGCCGGCGCGCAGGCGCAGGTTCCGGATATCCTCGACCTTGCCGACATCGCCCTCGACGGAGATGCGCACCGAGTTGGTGCTGGTATCGACGGAGCCGGCCGGGTCGACATTGTTCTGTCCCTTGATCGCATTCTGCAGATCGGTCAGCGTCAGGCCGCGTTCGGCCAAGGCCTTGGACGAGACGTCGATATAGATCTTTTCCGGCTGGTCGCCGATGATGACGGCCTTCTCGACGCCGGGCGTCGTCAAAAGCATGTCGCGCGCCTGGATGGCGAACTTCTTCAGTTCGGGATAGCTAAAGCCGTCGCCGCTGATCGAATGCAAGGTGATGAAGGTGTCGCCGAACTCGTCGTTGAAATACGGGCCGAGCAGGCCCTGCGGCAGGTCGCCCTGGATATCGCCCACCTTCTTGCGCACCTGGTAGAATGCGTCCGTCACCTCGGCGGTGTTGGTGTCGCCCTTGATCTGCACGGTGATGATGGCGCTGCCGGCGCGGGTGAAGGAGCGCACGAAATCGAGATGCGGCGTTTCCTGCAGCTTGCGTTCGATCTTGTTGACGACCTGGTCTTCCATCTCCTTGATCGAGGAGCCGGGCCAGATCGCCTGGACGACCATGATCCGGAAGGTGAAATCGGGATCTTCCTTCTGGCCCATACGCATCAGGCCGAGCGCGCCGGAAATGATGATCAGGCCGAACAGGAACCGCGCAATGGCGGGATGGCCGATTGCCCAGCGCGACAAGTTGAAGGGCCGCTTCTCTTCCGTGGAATTGGTCATCGACGCTGGTCCATCTATCTAGCGCAACAAAATCGAGGGTTCATAGTGGCTTCCGGGCGGCAAGGCTCTCCGAGCAGAGAAGCACTCATCGCGGTGGGACGCGAGATCGATGTGGGGGTTACATCAATCGAGCGTCTCGGTCAGGCGCCTGCCGCCCGGAAACCAACGACTGCGGGAACGCGCAGCCGGTTGTCTGTCGTCAGCGCACCTGCTTGGCGTCGCCGTCTGCCGCGGATGCCGATTGCAGCGCCGCATCACCAGCGAGCTTCACCTTCAGGTTTTCGGTCATGAATTGCGTGCCGGCGGCGACCACGACATCGCCGGGTTTCAAACCCTCTGCGACACGCACGCCATCGGCGGCGAACTCGGCAACCTTGATCGGACGGGCATGAACGGTGTCGGCGCCACGATCGACGGTCCAGACGATCGATTGGGTGCCTTGCTCGGCCAATGCGCTCAGCGGGATCGAGACCAGCTGCCGCTCATTGGCCGCCGAGGCTTCGATGCTGGCGGTCATGCCGAGCAGCACACGCGGATCGTTTGGCAGGCTGACGCGGACGGCAAAGGTGCGTGACTGCGGATCGGCGCTACCGGCGACTTCGCGGACCTTGCCATCGAGCGCCAGCGCATCGTCGGACCAGAAGCCCGCCTTGACTGCCTTGCCCGGCCTGAATTCGGCGATTTCCATTTCGGGGACGGCGATCAGCACTTCCTTCTCGCCGTCGACGGCGACAGTGACAACCGGCGTACCGGAACCGACGACCTGACCGACGTCGGCACTGACCGTGGTGACGATGCCATCCCTGTCGGCCTTGAGATCGGTATAGCCGACCTGGTTCTTCGCCTGTGCAAGTGTCGAAAGGGCGGAATCACGCGTGGCGACCGCTTGGTCATAGGTCAAGGTCGCCTGTTCGAGCTGTGATTTCGGGGCAAAATTCTTGGCAAAAAGCTGCTCGGCTCGCTTGCGGGCAAGCTCCACGGTCTCGACCTGCCGCTCGGCGGCATCGAGCGCTGCCTGCGCGCTCTTGACCGAGAGGTCGTAGTCAATGGGATCGATGCGGGCGAGCACATCGCCCGCGGCCACATGCTGGCCGATATCGACGAGGCGCTCGGTGATCTTGCCATTGACGCGGAACGCCAAAGCGCTCTCGGTGCGGGCTCGTACCGAGCCGGAATAGGAGAGCGTGCGGGTGTCGTGCACCTTCGCGATCTCGACAACCTTGACGGGACGGATGATATCCTTGACTTCGGCTTTTTCCTGGCTGCAGCCGGCAAGCCCGAGAGTGGCGACGATCAGGCCGGCAACTGGCAGCTTGCGAAGGATGAAATTGGACAAAGACATCTTGGTACTCCGACTGGAGATGAATGGTCGACAACCGGCTGGCGGGGGCTATTACTTCAGAGCTCTGATCGCATAGTCGATCAGATCGTCGGGCATCGCCCGGTTGGTCTTGGCAAGGCACTGCGCAACCATTTGCGGATGGCACAGGATGACCGTTGCGGCACCGAAGCAGCGCGACGCGGTCACCGGGTCCTGTTGTCTGAACTCACCGGCCTCGATGCCGTCGCGGATCACCTCCGCAAACAGGTCGTGGATGCTGTCGACATGCTTGTCGATCACACCCCAGTCCCGTTCGAGGGCGACGATGACCATCTCGTGGACCTTCTGGTCGTCGAGCATGACCTCCATCGTCATCTTGTATTGCGCATGCACGTAACGCCTAAGCCGCTCCTCGGCGCTGATCGGCAGGCGCGAAATCTCGTAGGCCATCTTGTAGCTGGCGCCGAGCATACGGCCGCAGACGGCCTGGTGGATTTCGACCTTGGAGGCGAAGAAACGGTAGATGTTGGCGGGCGACATGCCGAGCTCACGCGCGATGTCGGCGACATTGGTCTTGCCGTAGCCATAGTGCCGGAACAGGCGCTCGGCGCAATCGAGAATGCGCGTTACATTTTCCTGTCGGGCGGCTTCGGCGACTATGGTGGCGGCTTCGGACATGATCCTCTATCGATTTACGAGTGATGAATTTCGATTTTCGTCATTCGTAAATTGAAAAGAGCAACCTGTCAATGCGGATTCGGTGTACACGTACGAATGGTGACAGATGGTGACAGGGAACCGACGAAAGTCGCGGAGGCTTTGCCCAATCGCAAAGGTCGTAACTGGAGGAGAGCAGCGACGAGGCTTAGGTCCCCCTCGCCATCTCGCGCAACCGGAATTTCTGGATCTTGCCGGTCGAGGTCTTCGGGATTTCGGCGAAGATGACCGCCTTCGGCACCTTGAACCGGGCAAGCAGCGCGCGGCAGTGATCGATGATCTCGGCTTCGGTCGCGGCCTTGCCGGGCTTCAGCTCGACATAGGCAACAGGCACCTCGCCCCATTTATCGTCGGGCCTGGCGACGACGCCGCAAGAGGCAACCGACGGGTGCTTGTAGAGCGCGTCCTCGACCTCGATAGAGGAAATGTTCTCGCCACCGGAGATGATGATGTCCTTGGAGCGGTCCTTCAACTGGATGTAGCCATCGGGGTGCATGACGCCGAGATCGCCGGAGTGGAACCAGCCGCCGGCGAAGGCCTCGTCGCTCGCCTTGCGGTTTTTCAGGTAGCCTTTCATGACGATGTTGCCGCGGAACATGACCTCGCCGATGGTCTCACCATCGGCCGGTGTCGTCCGCATCGTCTCGGGATCCATGACCGTCAGGCCTTCGAGCGCTGCATAGCGCACGCCCTGCCGCGCCTTCCTGGCGCTGCGCTCGCCCTTTTCGAGATCGTCCCAGGCGCCATGCCATTCGTTGACGACCGCCGGGCCATAAGTCTCGGTCAGGCCGTAGAGATGGGTGACGGCAAAGCCGGCATCCGCCATGCCGGACAGTACGGCTTCCGGTGGCGGAGCTGCCGCGGTGTTGAAGGTGACAGTCTGCGGGAATTCGCGCTTGTCCTCGTCCCTGGCATTGATCAGCACCGACATGACGACCGGGGCGCCGCACAGATGGGTGACGCCGTGATCGGCAATCGCATCGTAGACCGGCTTCGGCCGCACCCATCGCAGGCAGACATGGGTGCCGGCCTGGACAGCGAGCGTCCAGGGAAAGCACCAGCCATTGCAGTGGAACATCGGCAGCGTCCAGAGATAGACGGCGTGCTTGGCCATGCCGGCATGAATGGTGTTGGTGTAGGCCATCAGCGCGGCACCGCGATGGTGGTAGACGACGCCCTTCGGATTGCCTGTCGTTCCGGAAGTGTAATTGAGCGAGATGGCGTCCCACTCGTCGTCGGGCATCGACCAGGCGAAATCCTCGGCACCGCCTGCGACAAACGCCTCGTAGTCCAGCGTGCCAACCCGCTCGCCCTTCGGATACGGCGCGTCGTCGGCGTATTCGGGATCGTCATAGTCGATGACCAGCGGCTTGACCTTGGTCAGTTCCAGGGCCTGCTTGACGACGCTCGAGAATTCGCGGTCCACGATCAGCACCTTGGTCTCGGCATGATCGAGCTGGAAGGCGATGACCGCGGCATCGAGGCGGGTGTTGAGCGAATGCAGCACCGCCTTGGTCATCGGCACGCCGAAATGCGCCTCCAGCATCGGCGGCGTGTTGGACAGCATGACGGTGACGGTGTCTCCCTTGCCGATGCCGCGCCTGTCGAGCGCGGAGGCAAGCTTCAGCGACCGATGCCAGAAAGTGCGATAGTCGATGCACTGGCGGCCGTGAATGATGGCGACATGGTCGGGATAGGTCTTGGCCGCGCGCTCCAGATAGGTGAGCGGTGTCAGCGGCTGATGGTTGGCCGCGTTCTTGTCGAGATCCTGTTCGTAAGGACTGCCCATCCCATGCTCCCCCGCGGTTTCTTTCAGACGTTCTAATCACAGGCTCGGGCCGCGTCACCACAAACGATGCCACGAGAGAGCGCATTTGGCACAATGATGACCAGATTCGGCGTAAGCGGGAGTATCGCATACCTCTGCCCAGTTTGACTTTTGTCGAGAGCCGTGAATAATGTCAGCCGAGGAGACGGCATGGCGATCCGACCGGCAGAACAACTCATCCACAAGGCCGCCTGGCTCTACTATGCCCATGGCCTGCGGCAGGACCAGGTGGCGAGCCAGCTTAACATTTCCCGTGCCTCGGTCGCCATGTATCTGCGCAAGGCGCGCGAGACCGGCATCGTCAACATCTCGACTTCGACCCAGCTTTTCACCGACGACGTGCTGGCGCGCAAGCTCGAGGATGCGTTGAGCCTCGACGCCGTCTGGATCGCACCGGAGAATGATCATATTGCCGACCCGTCGACGGAAATCGCCGTGCTGGCGGCAAGCGTCTTTCTCGAACTGGTCAAGAAGGGCGACCGCATCGGCGTCGCCTGGGGCCGCACCGTCTATATGATCGCCGACGTGATGTCCTATGCCGATCTGCAGGATGTCACGGTGGTGCAGCTCTGCGGCAATCTCGGCGCACCCTATTCCTATCGCCCCGACCAATGCACCATGGAGATCGCCCGGCGGCTCAACGCCAAGGGGCTCAATTTCTACGCGCCGCTGGTGCTGTCGACGGAAGAACTCGCGCGGGCGCTGCGTGCCGAGCCAGTCATCCGGGAACAATTGTCGGGTGTCAGCGAATGCGACCTGGCGTTATACTCGGTCGGCGCGGTCGACGCCGACAGCCATCTGGTCAAATGCGGCGCGCTGACGCCAAACGAAATGGCGGATTTGCGTAGCCAAGGCGCTGCCGGCGTGATTGCCGGGCAGATCATAGACGCCGAAGGCAAGGTGCTCGGCTGCGGTTATAACCGCCGGGTGATCTCCGCCGAACTTGCCTCGCTGCGCGCCATCGCCAGGCGTTTGGTGGTGGTGCAGGAGGACAGCAAGTTCGAACCGCTGCTCGCGGCGATCGCGGGCGGCCTTTGCACGCATCTGGTGGTCGGCGCGCACATGGCGCAGCGGCTCCTGGATCATGCGGCTGCCACGACAGAAAAGGCCTCCTAGAAATCCTCCTCTCCGCCGCCGGCGCATTGTCATCAAAGCGTCGCGGCAATCCTGTTTCACCATCAAGACAAACAACCGGACGAAGCGAACATGAACAATTTGTGGAATGACGAAACAGCCGAAAAACTCGTCGCCGACTACGCGAAAAAGGGTGTCGGCCGCGACCTGGCACTGCGCGTCTACACGACCCGGCTGCTCGGCGGCGAACCACGGCTGGTCCTGCATGGCGGCGGCAACACTTCCTGCAAGACGACGGCAACCGATCTTGTCGGCGACCAGTGGGACGTGCTGTGCGTCAAGGGCAGCGGCTGGGATATGGGCGTCATCGAGCCGCAGGGCCTGCCGGCGGTCAAGCTCAAGCCGTTGCTCAAGGCGCGCGCGCTGAACAGGCTGGCCGACGAGGACATGGTTGCCCTGCAACGCGTCAACCTCATCGATCCGTCCTCGCCCAACCCGTCGGTCGAGACGCTGCTGCATGCCTTCCTGCCGCACAAATTCGTCGATCACACGCACTCGACTGCCATTCTCGCCATCGTCGACCAGGAGGACTCCAAGCCGCTGGTGAAGACGGTTTTCGGCAGCAGGATGGGTTATGTGCCTTACATCATGCCCGGTTTCGACCTCGCCAAGGCGGCCGCCGACATCTTCGACGCCGACCCTGACGTCGAGGGCCTGATCCTCGATAAGCACGGCATCTTCACCTTTGGCGACGACGCCAAACAAGCCTACGACCGGATGATCCACTATGTGAATGTCGCCGAGGACTTCATTGCCGCAAGCGGCAAGCCGAAGGCGGCAAAGGCGGCCTTGCCGGCAAGCCTCGCGACACCGGCGTCCATCGCGCCGATGCTGCGCGGCGCGGTGGCGGTAGCGCGCGGCGAAGGCCGCTTCGACCGCATGATCAGCGATTTCCGCACTTCGCCGGTAATTGTCGATTTCATCAATTCGGCTGAGATCGCCGACTATGCCGGACGCGGTGTGTCGACACCGGATCTGTCGATCCGCATCAAGACCGGCCCAATGGCGCTGCCGGCGCCCGATGCGGACAAGGCCGGTGACTACAAGGCGGTGATCAAGAGCCATGTCGACGCGTTCGCCAAGGATTATCGCGCCTATTTCGAAACCAATGATGCGCTCGACGACGTCAAGCGCACCATGCTCGACGAGATGCCGCGGCTGACGCTGGTGCCGGGCCTCGGCATGTTCGGCCATGGCCGCACGCTGAAGGACGCGAAGATCGCCTCGGATGTCGGCGAGATGTGGATCGAGGCGGTGCGCGGCGCCGAGGCGGTCGGCCGTTTCCATCCGCTCTCCAAGGCCGATCTGTTCCCGCTGGAATACTGGTCGCTGGAACAGGCCAAGCTCGCCTCCAACAAGCCGAAGCCACTGACTGGCCAGGTGGTGCTGATCACCGGCGGCGCCGGCGCGATCGGTGCAGCGACAGCCAAATTGTTCGCCGACAATGGCGCCCATGCAGTCGTCGTCGATCTCGACGCCGAAAAGGCTGCCGATGCGGCGAAGAAAGCCGGCAACAATTCGATCGGCGTCGCCGCCGACATCACCGACCCGGCGCAGGTGCGTGCCGCCTTCGACAAAGCGGTCGCCGTGTTCGGCGGTGTCGACATCCTGGTTTCCAATGCCGGCGCCGCCTGGGAAGGCCGCATCGGCGAGCTCGACGACGCTCTCCTGCGCAAGAGTTTCGAGCTTAATTTCTTCGCCCACCAATCGGTGGCGCAGAATGCCGTGCGCATCATGCTCGAGCAGGGCACAGGCGGCGTGCTTTTGTTCAACACCTCCAAACAGGCGGTCAACCCCGGCCCGAAGTTCGGCGCCTATGGCGTGCCGAAGGCGGCGACACTGTTCCTGTCCAGGCAATACGCGCTCGACTATGGCGCGCATGGCATCCGCTCCAACGCCGTCAACGCCGACCGCATCCGCTCGGGGCTTCTGACCGACGCCATGATTGCCAGCCGTTCGGGCGCGCGGGGCGTGTCGGAGAAGGACTACATGTCCGGCAATCTGCTCGGCCAGGAAGTGACGGCGCAGGACGTGGCGCAGGCCTTCCTGCATCACGCGCTGGCTGACCGCACCACCGCCGATGTGACGACGGTCGACGGCGGGAATATCGCGGCAGCGCTGCGCTGACGTAGAGATCCGTCCAGACGAAAAGGTGCGGTGCAACTCTGAAGCTTGCTCGAGAAGGGGCGGTTGGGAACTATCGACCCGACCGGCCATTGAGATCGAGCAAGGTCAAGCAGCTAAATTGTTGCCGGGAGTTCCCTCATGCCAACCGATGACTGGTCCCTGCCCGAACGCTTTATTTATTCGGGTCACCCGATTGCATGGGGAACGATCGGCGACGGCCCGCCGGCGGTCTTGCTTCATGGTACCCCGTTCTCGTCGGTGGAATGGCGGCGGATTGCAGCTTGGCTCGGGCAACGGCGCCGGATCTACTATTTCGACATGCTCGGCTACGGGCAATCCGCCAAGCCCGACGCGGACGTGTCGCGCGGCATTCAAAACGAGTTGTTCGCGGCGCTCTACGCTCACTGGGAGCTGGAGTGGCCCGACATCGTGGCGCATGACTTCGGCGGCTCCGTCGCGTTGCGCGGCCACCTGCTCAACGGGCTCGATTATCGCTCCCTGGTGCTGATCGATCCGGTCGCGATCAGCCCCCAGGGATCGCCCTTGGTTCAAGCGGCAAAAGAACACGAGAAAGCGTTTGCCGGTCTCCCGGCCTATATCCATGAAGCCATGCTTCGCGCCTATATCGGCGGCTCTGTCGCGAACGCGTTGCGCGCGGACGAAATGCAGCTCTATCTGCAGCCATGGCTTGGAGACGAGGGACAGAAGGCTTTTTGGCGTCAGATCGCACAGATGGACGACAAGTTCAGTCGAGAGGTCGAGTGGCGGTACGACGAGATACGTTGCCCTGTGACGATCCTGTGGGGTGAAGACGACGAGTGGATTCCGCTCGACGACGGGCGAGAACTCGCGCGCCGCATCCCCGGTGCGCCGTTCATCGCGGTTCCAAATGCCAAACATCTCGTTCAGGAAGACGCGCCGGAGGCAATAATCTCGACTGTGCTCGACTTCTGGAACGACCAGCATCCTTCGGCCGCCGCGAAACCCCTGCTACAGCAACTCTAGAATGTGTTTCCAGGCCCTGGTTCCCAGCCTCGAATCAGCCTCGTCACTGCGGGCATCGAAACAAGGTTCCGGCGACGGCGCCGGGCAGGTCTTCCTCGATTGCCGCCTGGACTTCCATATAAGCACCGTACCTTGGGCCGGAGCCTGGCGCCGGCTGCAGATATTCGGCAAAAAGGCCGCCTGCAGCAAGGGGCTGCAGGCGGCCTTCGATAGCGGAACCTACTTCGCGTTCGGGTTCGGCATCCAGGCCGGCATCGCGACATCGGCATGGGCGAACTGCGGCAGCTTGGCCGACAGGTCCTCCATGTTCTTGATGTCCTTGTCGATGAGGTCCTTCTGGGTGATCAGCGTCGGCGGCACGACGACGTTGTGGCCCGGATCTTCACCGGCCAGCAACTGCGCCAGCGCACGCACCGAGACCTGTCCGACGACGGCCGGGTTGGTCGCGGCGGTCGCAGCCCAGGCGCTGTCGGGCTCGCGCATCGCAGCGATATCCGACGTCGAAATGTCGGCCGAATAGATCTTGATGCCCTTGTTCAAGCCCGCTTCGTCGACGGCGATCTTCACGCCCTTGGCGAATTCGTCATAGGGAGCGAACATCACCTTGATGTCGGGATGCGCCGTCAGCACCGAACGCGCCTGGTTGGCGACGGAGTTGGCAATCGGATTGTCGAGCGTGCCGAACATCGCGACTTCCTTGATGCCGGCATATTTCTTCTTGACGTCGACCCAGGTCTCGTTGCGGCGGTCGAGCGGCGCGATGCCGGCGACATAGACATAGCCGGCATTCCAGCTCTCGCCATTGTCCTTGACAGCCTGCTCGAGCGCGAGGCGCGCCAGGTCGCGGTCGGACTGTTCGATCTGCGGGATTTTGGGATTTTCGACATTGACGTCGAAGGCCACCACCTTGATGCCGGCGTCGACCGCACGCTGTGCGGCGTCCTTCATCGATTCCGTCAGGCCGTGCTGGATGATGATGCCCTGCACGCCAAGCGCGATGGCCTGATCGACCATGTCGGACTGAAGGGCGGCATCCTGGCGGCTGTCGAGGACACGCAAGTCGATGCCGAGCGCCTTCGACTGTGCCTCGACGCCCGAGAGATAGGCCTGGAAGAAGTCGCCGGTCGAGAGATAACGCACCAGCGCGATCTTGACGCCGGGCTTGTCGAAAGGCGCCGGCTTGTCCGCGGCAAAAGCCGGGACCTGCATCAGCATGGTTGCGCCGGCCAATCCGAGCGCCACCTTCCCCAGAAGTCTTCTTGTAATGCTCACTTTGTTTTCCTCCACTCTTTGTTGAACCCAAAATCCTGTTCCGGTCGAAAGCTACCTCCGGCCTCTGCCAGAAAGCGCAAAGGTGAAGACAAGGGCGACGACCAGAACCACGCCCTTGACGAAATCCTGCGTATAGTAAGGCGCGTTCATCATCGTCAGGCCTTGCAGCAAGATGCCGACGAACAGCGCACCGATGGCAGTGCCGAAGGCGTTCGGCTTGGCGGCACCTAGCACCGCGTAGCCGATCAGTGCCGCGGCGACCGCATCGAGCAGCAGATTATTACCCGAGGCGATGTCGCCGCGTCCAAGCCGGGCAGCGAGCAAAATACCGCCAATCGAGGCAAAAACTCCTGAAATAACGTAGGCCCAGATCTTGTATGCCTTGACAGGCGCACCGGCGAGTTCGGCGGCGCGCTCATTGCTGCCGACGGCATACATCATGCGGCCGAAACGTGTGTATTCGAGGAAGAACCAGATCAGCACGGCGAGCACGAGCAGGACCACCACCGACACCGGAATGAGGTTCGGGATGAAGAAATCGAAACGGTGGCGGCCGAGCGCCAGGAAGGCGTCGGAGAATTTGCCGCTGGCGACCGAACCGTCGGGCATGGTCATGCCGGTGGCGATCGAGCGGCCTTCTGTCGGAATGCGCTGCAGGCCGACGAGCAGGAACATCATGCCGAGCGTCGCCAGCAGATCGGGCACACGCATGTAGACGATCAACCAGCCATTGATCAGGCCGACAATGGCGCCGATGAGCAGGCAGACGACGACCGCGACAAGGGCGTTCTGCTCCAGCACCACCATGACATAGGCCGCCGCCATCATGGCTGATGTAGCGACCGAGCCGATCGACAGATCGAAGCCGC
>NZ_RZTT01000390.1 GCF_003996995.1 Mesorhizobium sp. M7A.T.Ca.US.000.02.2.1
AGACCGCACAGTCGGGCGTTGCCTGCAGGAGGAGCTTTGCCACCACGGTGGCGACGCCGTCGAAAAAGGTCGGCCGAAAGTTCGATTCGAGCCCGCCGGAGGGGCCGCCGACCGAGATTTTCGTGGCGAAGCCGGCGGGATACATCTCGCCAACCGTCGGTGTGAAGGCAAGGTCGGCCTTTGCCGCGCCCAGTTGGTCGAGGTCGCGGGCGAGTTGGCGCGGGTACTTGTCGAGGTCTTCGCTCGGCGCGAACTGCGTCGGATTGACGAAAATCGACACGACGCAGCGCTCGGCTTTTTGGAGCGCGATCCTGACCAGCGAGATGTGCCCGTCATGCAAAGCACCCATGGTCGGCACCATGGCGACACGAAGGCCGTCGCGCCGCCAGTCCCGGATTTGCGCGCGAAGTGCGGCTACGCTGTCGACGACGACGGGTTGGCTCATGTGTCGTCCCTGCTGTTTGTCGCCGAAAAGACATGGCCGGGGCCGGGGAATGTCCGGCCCCGCACCTCGGCTGCATAGGATTCCGCTGCATGCGAGATCACGCTGCGCAGGTCGGCGTATTCCTTGACGAATTTCGGCACGCGATCGACGGTCAGCCCGACCATGTCGTCGATGACCAGGATCTGGCCGTCGCATTCACCGCTGGCACCGATGCCGATGGTCGGAATGGCGAGACGGCGGCTGATATCGGCGGCGACCCTCTCGACCGTGCCTTCGATGACCACCGAGAAAGCGCCGGCATTCTCGACGGCGAGCGCATCGCGAAGCAATGCCGCAACAGCCTCCTCGGTGCGGCCCTTGATCTTGTAGCCGCCGTCCTTCTCGACCGATTGCGGCTGCAGGCCGATATGTCCCATCACCGGAATGCCGGCGGCGACGATGGCCTCGATCTGGCTGATCATGTCGAGGCCGCCTTCGAGCTTCACCGCCTGGCAGCCGGTTTCGTCGACGACCCGCCGCGCCGAGGTGACGGCTTGCGCTGCCGTTGCCTCATAGGTGCCGGCCGGCAGGTCGACGACGACGCAGGCCCTGGCCGAGCCGCGCATCACGGCCTGCCCATGTGCGATCATCATCTCCAGCGAGGCGCCCAGCGTCGTCTTGTGGCCATGCAGGACCATGGCGACACTGTCGCCGACCAGAAGCAGGTCAACATGGTGATCGAGCAGACGGGCGATGGGATAGGTATAGGCGGTCAGGCAAACGATCGGCGTGCCGCCCTTGCGGTGGCGAATCGCCTCGGCGCTGATGCGAATGTCGGTGGTCGGCAATTCCGTGGCCAATCGTCACCTCCTTGGCCTCAAGCCGGGCTGGATGCAGGCATGGGCGCGCAGAGCTTTAGAAATACCGCAAAGGCTTGGCAAGCGTGCATGCAGCGACCGGGAGGATCACAGGCTTGTGTCGGGCTTCAGGCAAGCCATTTGCGCGCACGCCGTGGCAAAAGCCTTGCCTTCGGCAAGGCCTGACGCCATAAGCAGGAAAACGGGCGCTGCCGGCGCGAGGGTTTTGAAATGAAGACTTTCCTTACGCAGTTTTTCACCTGGTGGAACAGCCAGACGATAGGAACCCGCCTGCACACGTGGCGGTACGGCAAGAAGGTCGGCCAGGACGAGACCGGCAATTTCTATTACGAAGGCGGCATCGATTCGGAAGGCCGCACGCGCCGCTGGGTCATCTACCGCAATTATTCGGAGGCTTCGGCGATACCGCCCGGCTGGCACGGCTGGATGCACCACCGCGTCGACGTCGCGCCGTCCAGCGAGGACTACAAGCCGCGCGATTGGCAGAAGCCGCATCAGCCCAATCTGACCGGCAGCCCGGCGGCCTATCGCCCGAAGGGCTCGGTGCTGACCAATCAGCACCGCCCGCAGGTCACCGGCGACTACGACGCCTGGACACCCGGGTCGTAGGCGACAGGGTGCAAGCCGGTCCTTTATCGCCACAATTGGTGTTTAGCTGCTTGCTGATCAGAAAACGGCGACTAGCCTTGGCGATCGACAGAATCACCCGGGCGCGAACCACCGGTATCTTTGCATGAGCTTTTCTTACTCAATATCGGCCAGTCTGGCGCTAGCCGCCGGTCTTGCCGTCAGCACCGTGGCCTTCGCCGCTTCGCCTGAGCCCGCGGCACCCGCTCCGGCGCTGCCCGCCGGAGCGGACCGGGTCACCAATGCCGTTGCCGAGTTTGCCGGTATCGACAAGATCACCGGCCGCATCATCACCTTCGATGTCTATATCGACGAGACGGTGCAGTTCGGCGCTTTGCAGGTGACGCCGCGCGTCTGCTATTCGCGGCCACAGACCGAAGAGCCGAAGACAGATTCCTTCGTCGAGGTCGACGAGATCACGCTGGACCGCAAGATCCGCCGCATCTTCACCGGCTGGATGTTTGCCGAAAGCCCCGGCCTCAATGCCGTCGAGCATGCCGTCTACGACGTCTGGCTGAAGGAATGCAAGCAGAAGTCGGATGTGCCGGCGCCCGACGGCGCCAAGGCTGACGCAACCAAAGCCGAGGCGCCCAAGCCCGCGGCGGCCAAACCGAAAACCGCGACCGCTCCGGACGTGACAGAGCCTGGCGTGACGGAGCCGGACGCTTCGGACCCCGATACGACCGACACCAACTGATCCTCCGGAACCGTCCTTGCCACCATACGTTGGGGCACGGATGAGCGCGCATCTATGCGCAGGGAGGATCTTCCGATGTCAGACAGCAAGCGGATCACAGCCGGCAAGGCAGAGTTGCTGGAACTCGAAAAGGGATTCTGGACGGGCGACGCGGCCTACTATGCGGCCAATGTCGACACCGAATGCCTGGTGGCGTTTCCGCAGATGGCACAGGCGATGGACAATGCGGATCTCGCCAAGACCGCAACCAAGCCCAACCGCTGGCGCGACCTGAAAATCGACCTCAAGGGTATTATCGAGCCGGGCAGCGACATCATCATGCTGACCTACGAGGCACATGCGACACGCGAGAACGGCGAACCTTACGTCGCGCTGGTCAGCACCGGCTATGTCCATCGCGTCAATGGCTGGAAGATGATGTTCCATTCGCAGACGCCATTGGAAGCCGCCACCGGGAAGTAGGCTCAATCTTCAGGGATAGAATTCGGCGTCAGGGATAGAATACGGCCTCGCCCTTCAGCGCGTCGGCCAGCATCTTTTCATATTTGCCGCGCGGCACGTCGACCGCGCCGAAGCGCTTGAGGTGCTCGGTGGTGAACTGGGTGTCAAGCAGAGCGAAGCCGCGTGCCTTCAAGCGCTCGACGAGATAGAAAAGGCAGGTCTTGGAAGCGTCTGTCTCCCTGGCGAACATGCTCTCGCCAAAAAACACCCGGCCGAGCGACACGCCATAGAGGCCGCCGACCAGCCGGTCCTCGCGCCACGCCTCGACCGAATGACAATGGCCTATCCGATGCAACTCGACATAGGCTTCGCGGATCGGCGCATTGATCCAGGTCGAGCGCCGTTCCACGCGCTTTTCGGCGCAGCCGTCGATGGTCGCTTCGAAATCGAAATCGAAACGGATGTCGAAGGGGTTCTTCCTGATCGTTTTCCTGAGGCTTTTCGGCGCGTGAAAACCATCGAGCGGAATGATGCCGCGCGTCTCCGGCCGCACCCAGAACACCTCCGGGTCGCCGGCACTTTCTGCCATCGGGAAGACGCCCGAGGCGTATGCCTTGAGCAGAAGGTCGGTGGGGATGCGATAGCCGGGCGCGTAGGGGCGGGTCATCGCGTCTCCGCGCTACTCTTCCTTGGCCAGATATTTTTCCAGCCAGTGGATGTCGTAGTCGCCATTGGCGATGTCGGCATTGCCGACGAGATCGCGAAACAGCGGCAGCGTCGTCTTGATACCGTCGACGACGAACTCGTCCAGCGCGCGGCGCAGGCGCATCATGCACTCGACGCGATTACGCCCATGCACGATCAGCTTGCCGATCAGGCTGTCATAGTATGGCGGGATCTTGTAGCCGGAATAAACGCCGGAATCGACGCGGATGCCCAGGCCGCCCGGTGTGTGGAAATGGGTGATCGTGCCGGGCGAGGGGGTGAAGGTGCGCGGGTCCTCGGCGTTGATGCGGCATTCGATGGCGTGGCCGTTGAACTTGATGTCCTCCTGCTTCACCGAGAGGCCGCCACCGGAGGCGACGCGGATCTGCTCATGCACGAGATCGATGCCGGTGATCGCTTCCGTCACCGGATGCTCGACCTGCAGGCGCGTGTTCATCTCGATGAAATAGAACTCGCCATTCTCGTAGAGGAACTCGATGGTGCCGGCGCCGGAATAGCCGAGGTCGGCGATCGCCTTGGCGCAGATGCCGCCGATACGGGCGCGCTCTTCGGCGTTGAGGGCGGGCGAGGGTGCCTCTTCCCAGACCTTCTGGTGGCGGCGCT
The DNA here is from genome assembly GCF_003996995.1 of Mesorhizobium sp. M7A.T.Ca.US.000.02.2.1. GTDB lineage: Bacteria > Pseudomonadota > Alphaproteobacteria > Rhizobiales > Rhizobiaceae > Mesorhizobium. Next base: position 4,397 of record NZ_RZTT01000390.1, read on the forward strand.
GCAAGGAACAGTCGCGCTCGCCGAAATGCACGCCGCGGCCAAAGCCGTCACCAAACACCTGGACTTCGATATGGCGCGGCTTTTCCAGGTATTTCTCGATGTAGACGGCATCGTCGCCGAAGGCGGCACCGGCTTCCGTGCTCGCCGTCTGCAGGGCGATCTCCAGGTCAGCCTCGGTGAGGGCGACCTTCATGCCGCGTCCGCCACCGCCGGCCGATGCCTTGATGATCACGGGATAGCCGATCTCGGCGGCAATGCGCCTGGCTTCCTTCTGGTCGGTGACGGCGCCGTCCGAACCGGGCACAACCGGAATGCCGAGGCGCTTGGCGGTTCGCTTGGCCTCGATCTTGTCGCCCATGATGCGGATATGGTCGCCGGACGGACCGATGAAGGTGATGTTGTGCGCGGCCAGTATGTCGGCGAACTTGGCGTTCTCCGACAGGAAGCCGTAACCCGGGTGCACGGCGTCGGCGCCGGTGATTTCGCAGGCCGCAACGATCTGATGGATGTTGAGATAGCTGTCGCGCGATGGCGGCGGACCGATGCAGACGCTCTCGTCCGCGAGCCGCACATGCATGGCGTCGGCATCGGCGGTCGAATGCACCACCACCGTCTGGATGCCGAGTTCCTTGCAGGCGCGCAGCACCCGGAGGGCGATTTCGCCGCGATTGGCGATGAGGATCTTCTGAAACATCAGGCCCGCTCTATTCGATCACGACGAGCGGCATGCCATATTCGACCGGCTGCGAATCCTCGAAAAGGATCGCGGTCACAGTACCGGCGCGCGGCGAGGGGATCTGGTTCATCGTCTTCATCGCTTCGATGATCAGCAGCGTCTGGCCTTCCTTGACCTTCTGGCCGACTTCGATGAACGCCTTGGCGTCCGGCGACGGCGCCAGGTAGGCGGTGCCGACCATCGGTGAGGTGACTGCGTTCTTGGAAATATCTGCCACAACGGGCAGAGCTACGGAGGCAGCTTGCGCTGCTGCCGGCGCATAGGCTTGCTGCGGCGCTGCGATTGCATGAACAGCCGGCGCCTGCCGCGAGACGCGCACCTTCAGGTCGCCGAGTTCAACCTCGATCTCGGTGAGATTGGTGTCGTTCAGTATGCCCGCCAGATCGCGGATCAGTTGCTGGTCAACACCGGTCTTCTTTATCGACATTTTCGAGCCTTCTGTTTGTTGGCCGGTCATAGGCGTGCAGCCAGCGCCTGTAGCGCCAGCGTATAGCCGAGCGGCCCAAAGC
>NZ_RZTT01000391.1 GCF_003996995.1 Mesorhizobium sp. M7A.T.Ca.US.000.02.2.1
TCGCTTGGCATCCGCGTAGTCGCTGCTCCCCTCATTCCCATCGGACGCATTCATCGCCATATCGCGCGGGTCCAGATAGCCTTCGAATGCGGATTCTGCAAAAGGACCTGCCAGACACGCAACTATCTCCCGGATCGCATCATCGCGTTCCAAACATCGATCCATATCGTCCTCGAAAATCGGCTTTCGCTTCGAGGTGAATCCTTGCGCTGAATAAAAACCCGCGCCTTCGACAACACCACCGCACTCTCCGTCACCGACGTCGGGGTAAATACTAACACTTGAGAAAGCAGGGAGTTCACGGTCGTCGTCGAACGTCTGACGGTGCAAAACGATGGCGGCCACCGCGTGCCCGGCTTCGTGATGCGCCACAAGCGGCAGATATTGGGAGGCTACATTCATGCGGTGCGGCTCTCAGGTCTAGTTTGCTTTTGCGCATAGGACCGCAATTGTCGTGCCAACTGGGAAAATCGTTTCGGGCAATGCGATCGCTCCGATAGCGTTGCGTCTCCTGTCTGACATTGTTGGGAAGTCGACACGCGCCCGTCGCAATGCGGTCGACCTTCCGCGCGAGTGGGGTGACCCGTGAAGGCGGCCGACCAGGACGATGTTGCGCTGATCGGCGACGAAGGCGCGGCCGGGCGAGATCGCGCATCAGGGGGTGACCGGCGTGTCGGCGAAGTCGAAGTCGTCGATGTCCTTGGCCAGCGGCAACTTGGCGACAGCGAACTGGTATTTGATGGAGCGGGCCTGCTTCTCCGATATCTCGGCCTGCAAGAGATCACCGACAATCCTGGGCGGCTCGTGCCGTCGCTTGATGGCGACGCACCCATGATCTCGTCATAGGCTCTGCGCATTCCGTAGAGCTTCAGCGCTCCCATCAGTTCCAGTACCTCGGTGCGTTCCATGGCTGTTTGTCCTCCTGAGACTGTCATAGCGGGTGCAGTCGGCGACCGCTCGTGAGCTAGCTTCAGCGCTTGGGGAATGGAAAGGATCGTGCCCGGCGCCGGATCGCGGCTGCGGGCCAGGATGTTGAGGATCACCGGCGCCGACGATGCACCGTGCTCGATGGCTTCCTGACAGGCGGCCTCGACCGCGCTCAATCCGTCGGTCAGCACCCAGGTGAGGATCAACACCATCTGCCGGTCGACGTCATCAACCGCCTTGAGCTGCGCCGCACCTTCTCCATTGCCGACCGCACGACCCAGCCAAGGAACGGCGCGCGCCGTGTGCCAGGGATCGTAGACGACCTCGTTGCGGCCAAAGGAGCGAACGTGTTCTCCCACGACCACGCCATCCTCTGGCGGATGCGATCCGATCGACATAAGCATGGATCTCGATGGGCCGACCGACGGCACTCGACAGCACCGAGTATTTGTTGTTGTCGAAGCGCACCGTGCAGGTCTTCGACACCGACGGGGGAATGCAATGGAAGCCGTCGAAGCGACCGGCAGCCGCTCCCGCTGCGGCTTGGCCGCATTCGCCGACAGCAGCCGGTCCCGCGTCTCACGCCGAGCTCCCATGCGGGGATAGGGCTGGTGCTTGCGCTCGTAGCGGAACTGCGTCTGCTCAGAACGCAGGACCTTGCGCACCACCTTGCGCGAGATCTTCAGCTCACGGCAGATCGCTTTGATCGACTTCCCCTGGACCAGCGACAGCCGACGTATCTTTGCAATCGTCTCTAAAACCAACATCCAAAACACAAATGCCTCCGATCAAGCCGGAGGCATCTTGATGACCCCATCGTTAAGGGGTCCCGTTTGGACGAAAATCACCCTTTAAACAGGGTCCCCATTCCACGAAAAATCAATGCACTACCTTCCAAAGCTGCGAGAGATCGCCACCGACCGCTTTGAAGGGGCTTTCGGCGGTCTCGTCAGCGAGGTTGTGGCATGAAGAAACATCAATCCACAGCATTGGGCCGAAGCATGCCACGGGCTCATGCCGCGGGAGAGCGGGAAGATATTCTTGAAAGAAGCGGTCTCCGACATCAATACCGACAGGATGGGCAGCTTTCTCACATCACTTGAGGTCGAGCGTGGCAGTTGCGACCCGCAATGCAAGGCTGGCGGCGATGCATGCCTTTGCGCGGTTCCTGATTTCGGAGCACCCCGAATATTAGGATACGCTGCAACTGGTGGTGACACTTCCCTTCAAGAGGGCGCGTGGGTGGCACCTGTCGAATATCTCGATGAGCCCGGAAATCAAGAGCGTCCTGGCGCGTATCGACCGCCGCACGCCTTCTGGACAGCGGGATTACGCTCTGTTTTCGCTGATGTTCAATACGGATGCACGAGTTCAGGGATCCTGAATCTTCGATTGTGACCTTCGTCTGGTATACCGCCCTGTCCCGCCGAGCAAAGCAACGACCGCCCCACACTGCTCACCCGGTTCGGTGTTCGATACTTGCTGCGCACACATGGCTGCGGGCGAAGGAACCACCATGGCGGAAAAGAGCATCCATCATCGCCCTTTGCGGGACACGACGGCCATCCACCTCGTCAAGGCGGGTGTTGACATCGCCACCATCAGTCGATGGCCAGGCCACTCGGGCTGAACTAACGATGCGCTACGCCCAGGCCGGTATCGATATGAAGCGGCAAGCGCTCGAACAAGTCTTCCCCGACGTGATGTCATCGGCAAAAGATCAGACGATCATCGCTTTGATGGCTGGATGTTTGGCTGGCTGCACCGCTTGTAGACGCTCAGTTATGTGGAGTTGTATCGCGGGAAGTCGCGCGTCTTGGGCTTTTGCGGTGTCAGCTCAACATCTCTCCGCAGTGCACGTTGTCACTGTTGAAGAGCCGTTTGTTCAATCTTCGTCCTGGCACGGCAAGGGTTGTCCATATTGTGGCGTCTTGCGCTTGCCGAGCTTGTCCGAAATCCAGCGCCGGATCAGGCGTGAACACTGTTGCGTAGTTCGTCAGCCAGAGCGCGGAGAACGTCGGCGCTTCCTTCCAGCGCCGTAAAAGCGTAGGGATTGAGGAACTGTCGGCCCCAGAACAGATTCCGATCTATGCCGGATAGCGTAGCTTCCTCGCTGACACGCGGCCAATTCTCCGCAATGCATCGGAGCTGGCCTTCAACAATCGCAAGAGCTTCCGGCGCGCTGAGCAGGAAGTGATGCGCCGCTTCAAGGCAGGACGCTATCCGGCTCATGCGGTTATTGCCGCTGATGAGCATGGCCTGGCTGGCCTCCTGGCCACTGCGGGCCTGCGGACAAATATCGTACGCAGGCGTGAGGGTGAGCTTAGCGCCGTCCCAGAATGCCGCATGGTTGCGGGCATGATCGTCGGTGTTGCCGCAAAGTATGTTGAAGACAATGCGGCTGAACAACTCGCGCAGAGTTTCCGACGGCGCGGTGAATCGGTGGCGAATGATCTCCGCCAAATCCTGGTAGCTGGCGTAACGCGCCATCATCTCATCGAGCGCGAGCATCGTCAGCGCTGAGACCATGGATTTGCGTTGCCAGCCGCCCGTGACCTTGATCCGGTCGAATCGCTCGACGAGCAACACGTCGTTGCCTGCGGCGCGAACGAGCGAGACGGATGCCGCTCTGATGCCGCACAAGGCGGCAAGCCGCATGGCTATGAATTCTCCTTTGACGACGCTGTAAAGGTCGGCAGACGAGGAAAATTTCGCGACATGCTTGACGGCGTCATCCTCGATCAGCGCCTTTGGCCTTGCGCCGCCGATCGAGCTGCCGTGATGCAGCGCCTGATCTAATTCGGGGGTGAGCGGAATACCTTTCTCTACCCGCTCCGCCGATTGGACAAGCTCTTCGAGAGTGGCATTGGCCAGTGCGCGCGGCTCGTAATGCGTGGGCGAAAACTGAAAATCGAGCGCGCCGATGCGGTCCGAGCCTGATTCCAGCAAGAACGTCAGTTCTGAAATATCGAGCCGCGCGATTTCATCGCCCTTCACACCGAATTTGCGGTTTAGGATAACCCGTCGTCCCCAGGCATCAGGGGCAGCATCGCGGATGCATCCCGGCATGGTTAGGCCAGGAAGCAAAGGCAATTCGCCTGCCTTCAGGGGCAGTTCCGGGAGATAAAGCGGGATCGCGCTGCCCAGTTCACGAAAGCTCCTGCCATAGTTGAAGCTGACGAGTCCGTCATGGGCATATAGCCGCCCGGCGACAACCGGCGCGGTCTCGCCCGGCAGCCAGACCCAGACATAGGCTTCGTCGTACTTGGGGACCTTAGAACTCATCGACGATCTGCTTGCTGGCCTTGTAGACGTGCTTCGGCAGCAGCGCGATGCGATCGTCCATGCGGCCTGTGAGGGCTGTGATGCCCTTGCCGTCGGCATCGAACAGCTTCACACCGACAATGGCAGCAGCTTCGAACATCAGTCCGATTTCGACTTTGGGATCGCCCTTCTCGATGCGCTGCAGGGTGCTGCGTGAAACACCGATTCTCTCGGCTAACTCCTGTGCGGTTAACCGGTGCTGCATCCGGCCAAGCCGGATGGTCTTACCGAAAAGGCCAAGCGCTTCCATCGCGTAGCGCGAATAGGTGCGTTTATACGTTGCCTTCATTCGGGTCTCTGTGACCTATGCATGATCCATATCGCCTTCTTTCGAACTTTATATAGGTAATGTCACAGAGCGACTGCCAAAGTCAAGACTCCGTATCGCAAGCGTTACCCATCCGAACGAGGAAGGCGGATATTGCCTACGGCTCCTGCACAACCGGCCAGCTCTGCGCCCCTCGGGCGAGGCGGAGATCTGGCGCTGGATCGCGGACAGCCTTGAGACGCCTCGCATGAGTCATTCATGGGCGGTCCCTGGTGCGAGGCCGCGGCGCTCGACTGCTGGCCGACATTCTCGGTGGCGGGACCCGCAGCCGGCTACACCAGCACTTTTCGACCGCATACGCGCCCAGCTTCTCTCCGAAATCATTGCCAATGAGCGCGAACCTCATGCGATCGCCGAGCTGGCCTGGCGGCGCGGAATCTACGGCACGCATCCGTATTCGAGACCGCCCAAGGGAGCCTGACTAGCGTAACGCCCTCCGATCTAAGCGCCTTCCACAAAGCCGCTTTCGCACGCGACGGGCTGCATGTGGCGGTCGTAGGCGACATAGATGCCAAGCCCTGAGAGTAAGGCTCTACCAGCTGTTCGGCGATTTGCCTCAGAAACTGGCGCTTGCCGGCGCGAACCAGTGGTATCGCGAGGGCGAGCACGCCGAGCGCTTTTCCTCCGCCCTCCACTGACCACAGACCCGCACGCAACGAAGCCGCGCTCGATCTTATTGTGGCGTGGCTAGGTGCAATGTTTGCTCTCGCCATCAGGCCGGCTTTCCCGATGGCGTGGTCAACCTGATCTATGCGTCCGAAGGTGATCGCGTGGGCCGTGAACTCTGCACCAATTTCAAGATTCGAAAGATCAGCTTTACCGGTTCGAACGAGGCCGGACGGCTGCTGATGCGTCAGTGCTCTGACCAGATCAAGAAGGTCAGCCTTGAAACCGGCGGCAATGCACCTTTCATCATCTTCGATGATGCCGACATTGACGGTGCTGTTGACGGTGCGGTCCAGGCGAAGTTCCGCAATGCCGGCCAGACCTGCGTTTCCGCGAACCGCATTTACGTCCAA
>NZ_RZTT01000392.1 GCF_003996995.1 Mesorhizobium sp. M7A.T.Ca.US.000.02.2.1
ACCACATTCCGCATCCTGATGCCGGCCTGGAAAGAAGCGCCAAACGGCGCCGATGATGACGGCGAAGGAGACCTCAAATGACCGTTCGCGGCAATATTCTCGTCGCCGACGACGACGCGGCGATCCGCACCGTCCTCAACCAGGCGCTTTCACGCGCCGGTCATGAGGTGCGCGTCACCTCCAACGCTTCGACGCTTTGGCGCTGGGTGGCGGCGGGCGAGGGCGATCTGGTCATCACCGATGTGGTGATGCCGGACGAAAACGCCTTCGACATGCTGCCGCGCATCAAGAAGGCGAGGCCGGAGCTGCCGGTTATCGTCATGAGCGCCCAGAACACATTCATGACGGCGATCCGCGCCTCCGAAACCGGCGCTTACGAATATCTGCCCAAGCCCTTCGACCTGACCGAACTGCTCAACATCGTCAACCGGGCGCTTTCCGAGCCGCGGCGGCCGAAGATCGATGCGCGGCCGGAAGAGCAGCCCGATGCAATGCCGCTGGTCGGCCGCTCGGCCGCCATGCAGGACATCTACCGCATGCTGGCGCGCATGATGCAGACCGACCTGACGGTGATGATCTCGGGCGAATCCGGCACCGGCAAGGAGCTGGTGGCGCGCGCGCTGCATGAATATGGCCGCCGCCGCGGCGGCCCCTTCGTCGCCATCAATATGGCGGCGATCCCGCGTGACCTGATCGAATCGGAACTGTTCGGTCACGAGAAGGGTGCCTTCACCGGCGCGCAGAACCGCTCGACCGGCCGCTTCGAGCAGGCCGAAGGCGGCACGCTGTTCCTCGACGAAATCGGCGACATGCCGATGGAGGCGCAGACGCGGCTGCTGCGCGTGCTGCAGCAGGGCGAGTACACCACGGTCGGCGGGCGCACGCCGATCAAGACCGACGTGCGCATCGTCGCTGCCACCAACAAGGATCTGCGCACGCTGATCAACCAGGGGCTCTTCCGCGAGGATCTTTTCTATCGCCTCAACGTCGTGCCGCTCCGGCTGCCGGCGCTGCGTGAGCGCTCCGAGGATGTGCCGGACCTCGTCCGCCATTTCTTCAAGCTCGGCGAAATGGAAGGCCTGCAGACCAAGCGCATTTCTTCCGGCGGCATCGAGTTGATGAAGCGCTATCCGTGGCCGGGCAATGTGCGCGAACTGGAAAACCTGGTTCGCAGGCTCGCCGCGCTCTATTCGCAGGACGAGATTTCCGCCGAGATCATCGAGGCGGAGCTCAAGACCGGCGAACGTCCGGTGGTGCCGGGTGGCGGCAATCTGATCCCCGACGATTTGTCGATCGGGCAGGCGGTCGAGCACTTCCTGCAGCGCTATTTCGCTTCCTTTGCCGGCGAATTGCCGCCGGCGGGGCTTTATCAGCGCATCCTGTCCGAGGTCGAGTTTCCGCTCGTCCTGGCCTCGATGACGGCAACGCGCGGCAACCAGATCAAGGCTGCGGAACTGCTGGGCTTGAACCGCAACACGCTGCGCAAGAAGATCCGCGAGCTCGGCGTCAACGTCTACAAATCATCGCGGCAGGGCTGAGCCTTGATCTGAGCCCGCGCTCTTTTCAGGGGATCGGCTCGCGAAAGATTTCCGTCTCGGTCACACTTGTTGCATAATCGCCACAATGCGTTGCATACATCCGACGCAATCATGGCTCTAGACGGCGACATGGCTCCGCAGGCACCGACAACAAACCAACCGCTCTTCAGCGAACCCGGCGCTCGTGATGGGCGCCGGCTGCTTGCGCTGCCGGGTGTGATCGCGGTCGTCGGCGCGCTGATGACGGCTGCGATCTCGTTCACCATCCTCGTCGGCGCCACGCCGATCACACCGAACGAGTCGACGACGCTGGCGCTGATTGCCCTCAACGCGGCTTTCGTGCTGTTTCTTATCGCGCTGGTCGGGCGTGAGGTGCACCGCATCCTGATGGCGCGCCGGCATGGCAAGGCCGCTTCGCGGCTGCATGTGCGCATTGTCGCCATGTTCGCCCTGGTTGCCGCCATTCCCGCCATCATGGTGGCCATCATTGCCTCAATCACGCTCGACATCGGCCTCGACCGCTGGTTCGAGATCCGCACCAAGACGATCGTCAATTCGTCGCTCTCGATCGCCGACGCCTATGTCCAGGAAAATGCCCGCAACCTCCAGGGCACGACATTGTCCATGGCCTATGATCTCGATGCGTCGCGCACGCTCTACGGCCTTGATCGTACCGGCTTTCTCGACCTGATGAACAAGGAAGCCGTGGGCCGTTCGCTGGCCCATGCGGCGCTGATCAAGCCGGACGGCTCTTTCGTCATGAGCGCCAAGACCGATACGGAGTTCGCCATGCCCGAGCCGCCGGAAGGCGCGGTGGCCAGCGCTGCCGACGGCAAGCCGGTGCTGATCGAACCGAAAACGCGCAACATCATGGGCGCCATCGTCAAGCTGCGGGAGATCGAAGGACTCTACCTCTACACCATTCGGCTCGTCGATCCCGAAGTGATCAAGGCACGGCAGATCGTCAGGTCCAACACCGACGAATATCGGGGGCTGGAAGATAACCGCCGTACCTCGCAGGTGGCCTTCGCGCTGCCCTATCTGTCGCTAACGCTCATCATCATCCTGTCCGCGATCTGGACCGGCATTGCGGTCGCCGACCGTCTGGTGCGGCCTATTCGCCAGCTCATCGGCGCCGCCGACGAGGTGGCGACCGGCAATCTCGACGTCGCGGTTCCCGTGAGGCCTTCGGACGGCGATGTCGCCTCGCTCGGCGATACCTTCAACAAGATGCTTCTCGAACTGAAATCGCAGCGCAATGAGATCCTGTCGGCCAAGGACCTGATCGACGAACGGCGCCGCTTCTCGGAAGCCGTGCTTGCCGGCGTTACCGCCGGCGTCATCGGCGTCGATCCTTACGGCATCGTCACCATCGTCAACCGCTCGGCCGAGGCGATGCTGGCGATTTCGGCCAGCGCAGCCCTTGGGCAGAATCTTTCCGCCGTGCTGCCGCATGTCGGCCGCGTCTTCGAGATCGGTCGCAAGTCCGGCAAACCCGTCTATCGCGAGCAGGTGACCTTTTACCGCGCCGGTGCCGAGCGGACCTTCAACGTGCAGATCACCATCGAGGCCGGCGACGACGGCTCGGAGGAAAAATCCTATGTCGTGACGGTCGACGACATCACCGACCTGGTTCAGGCGCAGCGCTCGTCGGCCTGGGCGGATGTGGCGCGGCGTATCGCCCACGAGATCAAGAACCCACTGACGCCGATCCAGCTCTCGGCCGAACGTATCAAGCGCCGTTACGGCAAGGTGATTACCGAGGACCGCGAGGTTTTCGACCAATGCACCGACACCATCATCCGTCAGGTTGAGGATATTGGCCGTATGGTGGACGAATTCTCGGCGTTCGCGCGCATGCCAAAGCCTGAGATGAAGGCCATAGATCTGCGCGAATCGCTGCGTGAGGCCTCGTTCCTGGTCGAGGTCAGCCGCGCCGACATCACTTTCGAGCGGATATTCGGCACGGAGCCGCTCAAGGGCACTTTCGACAGCCGCCTGATGGCGCAGGCTTTCGGCAATGTGATCAAGAACGCCGCCGAGGCCATCGACGGATTGGAACAGAAGGACGGTTCGCACGGCATAATCCGGATTCAAGCCGGGCGCCAGAATGGTGCGATTCGAATCGACGTCATCGACAATGGCAAAGGCCTGCCGCGCGAGAATCGCCAACGGCTGCTCGAGCCCTACATGACCACACGCGAGAAGGGCACCGGACTTGGCCTCGCTATCGTCAAGAAGATCGTGGAGGACCATGGCGGCAGGCTGGAACTACACGATGCTCCAGCGGACTTCCACGATGGGCGCGGCGCGATGATCAGCATCATCCTGCCGCCTGCGGCCGCAACGGCTCCGCGCAGCGAAAGCAGGGCGGAAAACGAAAGAGAAACTGAAAAGGTCGGTAATGGCGTCTGATATTCTCATCGTCGATGACGAGGAAGACATCCGTGAACTCGTCGCGGGCATACTGAGCGACGAAGGTCACGAAACCCGCACGGCATTCGATGCCGACAGTGCGCTCGCTGCTATAGCTGATCGCGCGCCGCGGCTGATTTTCCTCGATATCTGGCTGCAGGGCTCGCGCTTGGACGGGCTGGCGCTGCTCGACGAGATCAAGACCATGCATCCGACCTTGCCGGTGGTGATGATTTCCGGCCACGGCAACATCGAAACGGCGGTCTCCGCCATCCGGCGCGGCGCCTATGACTTCATCGAAAAGCCGTTCAAGGCCGACAGGCTGATCCTTATTGCCGAGCGTGCGCTGGAGACCTCGAAATTGAGGCGCGAGGTTTCCGACCTCAAGCTGCGCAGCGGCGAAACCTTCGATCTGATCGGCATGTCGTCGGCGATGAGCCAGTTGCGCCAGACCATCGAACGCGTCGCGCCGACCAACAGCCGCGTGATGATCATCGGACCGTCTGGCTCGGGCAAGGAACTGGCCGCGCGCGCCATCCACACGCTGTCGGCGCGCAAGAGCGCACCTTTCGTGACGCTGAGCGCCGCCAACATCACGCCCGAGCGCATGGAAATCGAGCTGTTCGGCACCGAATCGAATGGCGTCGAGCGCAAGGTCGGCGCGCTGGAGGAGGCCCATCGCGGTATCCTCTACATCGACGAGGTGGCCGACATGCCGCGCGAGACGCAGAACAAGATCCTGCGCGTGCTGGTCGAGCAGCAGTTCGAGCGGGTAGGGGGAACCAAGCGGGTCAAGGTCGATGTCCGCATCATCTCCTCGACCTCGCAGAACCTCGAAGCGATGATTGCCGACGGGCGTTTCCGCGAGGATCTTTACCATCGCCTCGCGGTGGTTCCGGTCATCGTGCCGGGATTGGCCGAGCGGCGCGAGGATATTCCCTACCTCGTCGACAATTTCATGAAGCAGATCGCCCGCCAGGCCGGCATCAAGCCGCGCCGCATCGGCGACGACGCGCTGGCCGTGCTGCAGGCGCACAACTGGCCGGGCAACGTTCGCCAGCTGCGCAACAATGTCGAGCGCCTGATGATCCTTGCGCGCGGCGACGACGTCGATGCGCCGATCACCGCCGATCTGTTGCCGGCCGAGATCGGCGATGTCATGCCGCGCACGCCGAATCAATCCGACCAGCACATCATGGCGCTGCCGCTGCGCGAGGCGCGTGAGCAGTTCGAGAAGGATTACCTGATCGCCCAGATCAACCGTTTCGGCGGCAACATCTCGAAAACCGCCGAGTTCATCGGCATGGAGCGCTCCGCACTGCACCGCAAGCTGAAGTCGCTGGGCGTCTAGAGCGGGTTAGCCGCGCCTGGGCCAAGCATTTGCCGGTTACGGCAACGGCGGAATCGCATAAGAAAGCCCGAGAATTCTTCAGGGGTTGCCCATGCCGCGCATTGCCTATGTCAACGGGCGCTATGTCACGCACGCCGATGCCGCCGTCCATATCGAGGACCGTGGCTATCAGTTCGCGGACGGTGTCTATGAGGTCTGCGAGGTGGCGCGTGGTTTCATCGTCGACATGCCGCGCCATCTGGCCCGGCTGAACCGCTCACTGACCGAATTGTCGATCGCCTGGCCGG
>NZ_RZTT01000393.1 GCF_003996995.1 Mesorhizobium sp. M7A.T.Ca.US.000.02.2.1
GCCCAGACGCGCGATGATCTCCCTGGCGCGCCGGGTGCACTGGTCGCGGTCGACGATGCCGAAGCGTCGCGGCTCGTTGCCGAGGAAGATGTTTTGCGCCACCGTCAGATTGGGCGCCAGCGACAGCTCCTGATAGATCACCGCGACGCCGCTGGCGCGCGCCTTGATCGGATCGCCGGTCGCGGCCGGCATGCCGTCGATCAGGATCTCGCCGCCGGCATCCGGCCGATAGGCGCCTGAAAGCACTTTCATCAATGTCGACTTGCCGGCGCCGTTTTCGCCCATCAAGGCGTGCAGCTCGCCGGCGTGGACGCTGAGCGAGACATCGTGCAAGGCACGGATGGTGCCGAACGTCTTGGAGATGTGCCGCATCTCCAGCACCGGCTGGCGCGCGGTCTCGGCCCTGGCAATCGCACTCATCGCGCGCCTCCCGCTGCCGCATCAGCGACGCCGCGGTCCATGGTGGCGTCGCGCCAATTGCTGCGATAGCCTGCCAACCCGGTGAAACGCGGTGCGCGCACCGGCTCCGGAACTTCGGCGGCGAATTCGCGCCCGACGCTCTCGAAGGCGAGCGCCGCGGCACCCGTGGCGCTGCCTTCAAGCGTGGCGCCCTGCAGGAAGGCCTGGCCGGGACGCAACTGCGCCAGCAGCCCGGCGAGCACACCGCCTGTGTTCAGCCCGCCATCGACGATCACGGTGTTGTTCGAATGGATGAGGTCGAGGCAGAGATCGACCATCAGCGCGACATAGAGCAGCGCCGCGGCCGCGCGTTCCTCGGCATCGGGCGTGCGCCCGACCAGTCGGCCGGAATGCCCCGCCATCGGCCCGCCCGGCGCGAAGCTCGGCAGCGCCATGATGCCGGCATCGATCACCCGCTGCACCACTGGGCCGGCGATCTCGCCTTGCCAGCCGGCGCTGATTGTTGCGAATTCGCGCCCGCCCATGAAGCGGATGGTCGGCACTGGGCCGCCGCCGACATCGACGTTGACCAGCATGTCGCGATCCCGGTCGAGTGCGTCGAGCGGGCAGTCCGGATTGAGCACGATGACCCAGGTGCCGGTCGAAACGACGGTGACCGGGCCAAGCTCCTGCCGGCGATAGGCATGCAGCGCCGCATTCGAGTCATGGACGCCGTTGTGGATGGCGATCACCGCAGCGCCGAGGCGCTGCTCGCCGATAACGGTGCCGGCGCGCTCGAAGGCAGGCATCCGGTCACGCCAGCCCTGCGCGTCGACCAGCGAGGAAAAGTCTTGGCTGCGCGGCGCCCACAGATGCGAATGGCAGCCGAGATAGGACACTTCCGAGACCGCCCGCCCGCCAAGGCGCCAGCTCCAGTATTGCGGATAGCCGAGGATTGATTTCGACGCAGCGAACGCGTCCGGATCGACCTCCTGCAGCCACAGCATGTGGCGGCCGTAGTTGAAGCCGAGCGGCAGCCGCGGCGAGAACGTCTCGGAAAAGTCAGGAATGCGGCGATCGATCCGCGCGGCAATCTCGGCCGGCGGCTCTTGCTCGTAATCGAGGATCGGATGCGTCAGCGCCGCCTCGTCGACCAAGGCAAAGGTGCAGCCATGGCCCGACACCATGACCCCTTCCACTCCATGACCGTCGACCGCATCGGCAACGGCGCTGAGCGCCCAATGGTGGAGGGCCGCCTCGTCGAGCACGCTGAAGCCGCCTTGGCGCACCCATTTCGGCTGTGTCCGGCGCTCGTCGATGATCCGCCCGTCCTGGCTGAAGACGAACAGCTTCGAATTGGTCTTGCCGAAATCGAGGACAGCCACCTTCACTGGATGGCTCCCGAGGCTATCCGCACCATGACGCCGGCGTCCTCCAGCATGCGCGCATCGGCGTCGGAGAGACCGTCGTCGGTGACCAGCGTGCCGATGCGCGAAAGCGGCAGCGCGACATTGCGCGCGTGGATCGACAGTTTGCGGCTGTCGGCCAGCACCACGATCTGGTCGGCGCAGAGGCTGAGATCGACGATCGAGCGTACCAGCAGCGGGTGCGATTCCATCACGCCTTCCTGGCCAAGGCCTTGCGCGCCGAGAAAGAATTTGGAGGCGTAGAAGGGCACGGCCTGGGTGAGCGAATGGATGATGCCGGGTTCGCGATGCAGATCACCGCCGGCAACCGTCAGGCTGCAATGGCCGTGATCGCTGAGATAGGCCGCCAGCGGCATCGAGTTGGTGTAGAGGCGGATGTTGCGCTCGGCGAGCTTGACCCCGAGATGGAAGCAGGTCGAGCCGCCATGCACGATGACAACGTCGCCGTCACGCACCATGGTCGCCGCCAGAGCGGCGATCTGCCGCTTGGCCTCGACCGCAAGGTCGCGGTTCTCGTCATAGGGCCGGGCGTAGGCGACACCGGCCTGGGAAGCGCCGTCGAGTGCCGAGATGCCGCCATAGACCTTCCGCGCTTCGCCGGCTTCGTCGATCCTGTCGATATCGCGCCTGACCGTCGCGGCCGAAACGCCAAGCCGTTCCTGCAGCTCGCGCACCGAAGCGAACGGACGATCCCGCAGCAGTTCGACGATCTGACGCTGGCGGCCGGAGTCGCTCAATTCTTTCCTCCCGGATGCCATTTTTCATGGCAGTTGGTGCAACTTACTCAACATTAGCCAGATTGCAAGCGCGTTTTGATGATAGTATATCACTATTGACGTAGATCACTCGCATCTGCGATATCAGCGCCAATTCGACCCCGGCAACGGGATTTCGCGCAGGACACGGCCGAGCCGTTGGAGGAAAAGCGCCATGGCGACCCAAGCTGACGCGCAGGAACTGGCGGCCTTGCGGGCGCTTTCGGCCAGCATCGGGCAGAGCCCGCACCTGACCCAGGCGGCAGGCGGTAACACCTCGCTGAAAGCCGGCGACACACTGTGGATCAAGGCCTCCGGCACCTGGCTGAAGGACGCGCTCGTCGATGACATCATGGTGCCGGTGGCGATGGCGCCGCTGCTGAGAGCCGTCGAGCAGCGCGATCGCGCCGCCGACCTGCCGCAGGGTTTTACCATTGCAGCGCTCAACCCGCGCGGCCTGCGGCCGTCGATCGAGACCACGGTGCACGCCCTGATGCCGCAGCGCGTTGTTCTGCATGTCCATTGCGTCGACACCATCTCGCTTGCCGTGCAGGCCGATGGCGAGGCCGAGGTCGCCAGGCGGCTCGATGGCATCGAATGGGCCTATGTGCCCTATTTCCGGCCCGGCCTGCCGCTTGCACGCGGCATCGCCGAGAAACTGCGGCCTGGTGTCGACGTGCTCATCCTTGGCAATCACGGGCTGGTCGTCGCCGCCGAAACCGTCGCCGGGGCGGAGCTTCTGCTGCGCCGTATCAGGTCATTGCTGGCCCGGCCGGCGCGCGCGACCGCCGCACCCGACCTCGACGCCTTGGCGGCGCTTGCCGGCGGCAGCGGCTACAGATTACCGGCCGATGTCGAAGCGCATGCGGTTGCGCTTGACCCTGAGAGCCGCCGCATGGCGCAGGCCGGCAGCCTCTATCCCGACCACGTCATCTTCCTCGGCCAGGGCTCCGTCGTGGCGAAACCAGGCGAGGCCGTGGCCGATGTCATTGCACGACTGGACACGTCGCCTGCGGCGATCCTGTTTCCCGGCGCAGGCGTGCTGATGCGCGGCGATGCCAGTGCCGGCGCCGATGCCATGCAACGCTGCCTCGCCGACGTGACGGCGCGCATCGACATCGCCGCGCGGCTGAACTATCTCACCGCTTCCGAGAATGACGAACTGGTCAACTGGGACGCCGAGCAATATCGCCAGAAGCTCAACGCGGCTGGCGGCTAGCATGGACATGATGCCACTTGTCATCGGCATTGATATCGGCACATCGGGTGCGCGCGCCGTCGCCATGCGCCCTGATTTTTCCATAGCCGGGCATTCGGCCGTTCCACTCGACAGGTTTGGCCGCGATGGCCGAGCCCCCACGGCATGGTGGCAAGCGGTCAAGGCGGTGCTGACGGAGCTGCTTTCCGGCATCGACCGCACGGCGGTCCGCGCCATCGCCGTTGACGGCACCTCCGGCACGCTGCTGCCGGTCGACGCCGCCGGGCGGCCGCTGGCCGAACCGCTGATGTACAACGACAAGGTCGATGACGACGACATCCTGGCCGCGATCGCCCGCACCGCGCCGGCTGCAAGTGCAGCGCACGGAGCGACATCAGGCCTCGCCAAGGCCCTGCGCTTCCAGCATCTGCCGGGCATTGCGGCGGTGCTGCATCAGGCCGACTGGATTGCCGGAAACTTCTCCGGCCGCTTCGACGTCAGCGACGAGAACAATGCCCTGAAGACAGGCTATGATGTCGAGGCCCGCTGCTGGCCGGAATGGATCGCGGCGACCGGAATGCGCGTGGAGCTGCTGCCGCGCGTGGTCGAGCCGGGCGAAGTCACCGGCGCCCTCACCGCGGAAGCCGGGGAACTGTTCGGCTTGCCGCGCGATGTGGCGGGCGTCGCCGGCACCACGGATGGCTGCGCCTCGTTCCTGGCGACCGGTGCCGCCGCGATCGGCGACGGCGTGACCGCGCTGGGATCCTCGCTGACCATCAAGATCCTGTCCGACCGGCCGATTTCGGCGCCGCGCTTCGGCATCTACAGCCACCGGCTTGGCAACGCCTGGCTGGCAGGCGGTGCGTCGAATTCCGGCGGCAAGGTGCTGGCTCAGTATTTTCCGCTCGCCCGTATCATCGAACTCAGCGCAAAAATCGACCCGGAGACAGACACCGGCCTCGATTACTATCCGCTTCCCGCCACGGGCGAACGATTTCCGATCGCCGATCCGGGGCTGCCGCCTCGCCTTGCGCCCCGGCCGGCGGACGACGCCGATTATCTGAAAGCGATGTTCGAAGGCATCGCCGCGATCGAGGCGCTCGGCTATGGCAGGCTTGCCGAACTCGGCGCGCCCGCGCTGATATCGGTCAGGAGCGTCGGAGGCGGGGCGGCGAACCCGGCCTGGACGGCAATCCGGCGACGCAGGCTCGGCGTCGATTTCCTGCCCGCGCTTTCCGACGAGGCCGCCGCCGGCACGGCGCGGCTGGCGCTGATGGGTGCAAGCCGGGCAGGACTCCTATGAGCGCCAAAACGATCGAACGTCTCGGCGGCATCGGGCCGCTGGCGGAGCGCTACGACGTGTTCCTGCTCGACCAGTTCGGCGTGCTGCATGACGGCACACGGCCCTATCCAGGCGCGGTGGCAGCGCTGTCGGCGCTGAAGCGCGCCGGCAAGACCGTGGTGCTGGTTTCGAACTCCGGCAGGCGGGCGCAACCCAATGAAAGCCGGCTCATAAAACTCGGCTTCGAACAGGGAAGCTGGGATCATTTCGTTTCTTCCGGCGAGGTGGCGTGGCGATCCTTCACGGACATGGCGGCGTCGGGGAAGCTGCGCCCAGGGACAAAATGCCTGCTGATCAGCCGTGAAGCTGACCGCTCCGCGATCGAGGGCCTGCCTTTTGTGCTGACCGGGTCCGGCGATGAGGCCGAACTGGTGCTGATCGCGGCCAGCGAGGGTGACCGCTTTGACCTCGACCATCCGGTCAACAGCCACGTGATGTCGGTGGATGTCGACCGTCTGCGCAAGGC
>NZ_RZTT01000394.1 GCF_003996995.1 Mesorhizobium sp. M7A.T.Ca.US.000.02.2.1
GATCCCTTGGCCGCAAGCTCGGCGATGCCGCTGCCGGCCAGTTGCTGGCCAAGCGCGATCTCGGGCAGGTCGATCTGCTTGATGTCGATGGAAACCGGCAGCGTCGTCGTGCCCCCGCTCGGCGCTGGCTGCGTGCTGGCCACCGGCAATCGCGCCAGCTCAATACGCTCGGCAGCGATACGGTCGGCGCTGAAGTTTTTCGACAGCAGCGCCAGCGGCGACCAGTCGACGGCGACCTTGCGCGCCACCAGCCAGGCGCCCTCGCGGTCCTCCAGCACGACATGGTCGACGCTGAGCGCTCCGGACCAGATGCCATCTATGCCGCTGACCGTGATCTTGCGGTCATCGTTCGAAGCCAGCCGCGAAATGATGCCGGCGAGATTGTCGCGGCCGCGCTCGGTCTTGGTCAGCACCACGAGCGCCCCGATGGCGCCAGCGACCACGATCAGCAGCGTGTAGAAAACAATGCGGAGGATGCGCCAGACTGTTTTCATCGCTCAGAATGCCTGTCCGATGCCGGCATAGATGCCGAAATGCGGGTCACCCGGATCACGGTTGAGCGGCACGGCGGCATCGACGCGCAGTGGCCCGAACGGCGTGACATAGCGCAGCCCGACGCCGGCGCCGACCTTGACATCGGAGAAATCGGGAGCTGATTTGGTCGATACGGTGCCGGCGTCGACGAACGGCACGATGCCGATCGTATCGGTGATGGCGATGCGCATCTCGACCGAGGTTTCGAAGAAGGACAGGCCGCCGATCGGCTGGCCGGTGAAGTCCTTGGGTCCGATGCCCTGATAGGCATAGCCGCGCACCGAACCGCCGCCCCCGGAATAAAAGCGCCGGTCGGCTGGCACATGTTCGAGGCTGGTGCCGACGATCGAACCGATGGCGACACGTTCGGCCAGGACGAACTTCGAAGCCGAATCCAGCGACTGATAGGCCGACCCTTCGCCCCTCAGCTTCAGGAACGCCGCACCGCTCAAAATGTCGTAGCTGGGCTCGGCATAGGCCAGCACCCGGAAGCCGCTTGTCGGGTTCAGCCGGTTGTCCCGGTTGTCATAGACATATTGCAGCGGAATGCTGGCGATCAGGTATTTGTGCTTGCCGAAAGCGTCGTGGATGCGGGAATAATCGAGCGCCACCTCGGCGGAAACCGTCTGCTTCTTGGTCAGCTCGTAGGACAGCCCGGTGCTGCCCTTGACCGAGAAATGGTCATAGGCGTCAGGATGTTCGAGTACCGTCTTGACGCCGGCGAAGAACTTCGATGCCGGCCCGATCACGCCCGGCTTTTCGAACATGATGCCGGCATTGTAGTTGAGCTCGCCGAGATCATTGCTGCCGATGCCGCTGATCTTGCCGTCGATGCGCAGCTTCTCGGCCCGGCCGAACAAATTTCGGTGGCCCCAATAACCTTCCAGGCCCAGCCCCTCGGTGTTGGAGAAGGTGCCGCCGACGCCGAAATAGCGTGGCTTGCGCTCGCTGACCTGGACGCCGATCGGAATGTTGCCGTCGGCATCGAGCGTGTCGGCTTCCTTGAACGTCACGCTGTTGAAGACCTCGAGCGCCAGCAGCCGGTCGCGCGCGTCATCGATCTCTTGCGGCGAGTACTGCCGGCCGCGCTTGAGGCCGGTCATGTATTCGGTGAAGTCGCGGTCGACCTTTTCGGTGCCTTCCACCGTTGTGTCGCCATAGCCGGCGACCGGCCCAGCGGCGACCGTCAGCGTCACGTCCAGCGTCGAAGTAGCGTGGTCGGCGACGATCTGCCGGTCCGTCACCTCTGCCAGCGGCCTGCCTTGCTCCTTCAGCGTCCGCACGATCAGCGCCTCGGCCTTGAGCACAGCGCCGGATCCCGCATCGCCGCCTGATATCAAGCCGTAATCGGCGCTCATCAGCCCTGCCGCGTCGCCCTCAAGGTGGATATTGCCCAAGGTGAATTTCGGCCCGCTGGCAATGTCGATGACCACGGGAACCGGCTGCGGCCCCTTGAATTCGGCATCCGGCGGCAAATCGTCGAGCGGCTTGCCGTCGATGGTGACGGTGACGACGCCTTCGTAGCGGGCATCGGCATAGAGCGCGGCGACAAGCTGTTCGCGGTCGCTGCGCGCCTTGGCCATCAGCCCGAGCGAGCCGGAAACCGGACGCTCCTCGTCACTCTTCAGCGCCGAGGCATTTTCGAGCTTCTTGACCAAATCCTTGTCGGCGTCGGGGACGGAAATGGTAACGGCGTAGCGCAGGGGATCGACGATATCGGCATCCTCGTCGCTGGACGATCCCCACAGCTTGATGCCGAAAAGCTCGAAAGCGGCCGCCGGCCGCGATTCGGCGACGAGCACGGTCGAGCACATCATGGCCAGCAGCAGGGCGCGCGGAAGCGCACGCCCTGGCGCGCGACCTCCTGACATCTGCTCTTCATGCGCCGGCATTAAGACAACCTAGATTACAAAACTAAAATTGGAATGAAGTTCTGAAGCGCTCGTAAAGGGGCCACAATCCAATTGTCTGAAATAGGGCGGGCTTGGAATTCACACCTTTTGCGTCGCCGCAAGAAAGCGTGATCCCCTGTCCTATGGAGGTACTACCGGTCATCGGCCGGAAAGGAAACCGTTGGCAGGCGGAACCCTGCCGCGTCCTCGTGTTGACAAGCCTGACTGAAGCTTGATCATGCCCGGACGTCAGCTGTGTCTGGAGGTGTTATGGCAATGCGCGCGGCTCGTGGTCTGTCTATCCTGATTCTTCTGTTTTTCGCCTGGGCCAATGTCCTGGCCTGGAGCAGCGCCGCGCAAGCGGCCGAGGCCCGGCGGATCGCGACAACGGACAATTCCGATTATTTCGGCTTTGATCTCAGGTCCGACCAGAATGTGACAATCGACCAGTGCAAGACGACATGCCTGGGAGACCCGGCCTGCCGCGCCTTCACCTACAACAAAAAAGCCAAATGGTGCTTCCTCAAATCCGACTACAACCAGCTGAAAACCTTCAACGGCGCGGTCGCGGGCAAGGTCGTCAACATCGATGGCGATCCTGATATCGGCGCGCCGCCGGAACTCGCTTTCTTCCCCAACTGGATGGCCGATCAGGCCCAGCAATACCGCAACAAGCTGCTCGGCCCGGCCTATGACAAGCCGACCGAAGGCATGGCTGGCTTGCTTAACGCCGCCGAACAGGCCGTGCTGACCGGCGATCACCGCTCCGCCATGATGAAATACGAGGCCGCGGTCTCGGTGCTGCCCGAAGATGGCCAGCTCTGGCTTAACCTGGCGCGTGAAACGCTGGCCGTGCAGCCTGCCGCAAGCACCTCCGAAGCCTCCACTTTGCCGGCGAACGGCACGTCGGCCGCTTTCAATGCCTATAAATTGCTGCGCACCACCAAGACGCGCGCCGAAGTGCTGGCGCTGCTCGGCAACGGGCTCGACAAGCGCGATCTCTACCGGCCGGCGCTGCAGGCCTATGAGGCCAGCCTTGCGCTGAACCCTTCGCCGGCGGTCCAGGCCGACTATGCCGATCTCAAGGCCCGCAAGGGTTTCCGCGTTGTCGATCACACCATCGACGCCGACACCAGCGCGCCGCGCATCTGCGCGCAATTCTCCGAGGATCTGGTCAAGACCGGCGTCGACTACGCGCCGTTCGTCACCGTCGACAACGCGCCACCCAAGGGCGTCGAGGCCAAGGACAAGCAAATCTGCGTCGAAGGGCTGGAGCATGGTCAGCATTACGACGTCACCTTCCGCGCCGGCCTGCCGGCGGCAATCGGCGAAGTGACCGCGGCCCCCGTGGTGCTGTCGATCTATGTCCAGGACCGCGCACCGTCCGCCCGCTTCACCGGTGACAGCTTCGTGCTGCCGGCCGGCGCGCGCCGCGGCATTCCGATCGTCACCGTCAACATGAATGCCGCCGAAATGAAGCTCTACCGCGTCGGCGATCGTTCGCTGGCCCAGCTTCTGTCGGGCTACCAGTTCCTGCACCAGCTCGACGGCTACGACATCTCCAACATTTCCGAGCAGATGGGCGCGCCGGTCTGGCAAGGCCAGCTCGACATCGCCAACGATCTCAACAAGGAGGTCACCACCTCCTTCCCGGTCGACGAGGCGGTGCCGCAGCGCAAGCCCGGCGTCTATGTGCTGACCGCCCAGGCCGTCAACGACAAGAGCGACAACTACAATTCGATGGCCACGCAATGGTTCGTCGTCTCCGACATCGGCCTGTCGACCTATACCGGCCAGGATGGGTTGAATGTCTTTGCCCGTTCGCTGGGCAGCGCCAAGCCGATCGCCGGCGCCGAACTGACGCTGGTTGCCAGGAACAATGAGGTTCTCGGCACGGCGACATCGGATGCCGACGGCCATGCCGTCTTCAACCCCGGCCTGACGCGCGGCGACGGCGGCATGGTGCCGGCCGTGCTGATGGCCAAGCAGGGCGACAATGATTTCGTCTTTCTAGACATGGGCCGGGCCGGCTTCGACCTGTCCGACCGCGGCGTCACCGGGCGCGCGGCGCCAGGTGCGCTGGACGTCTATGCCTGGACCGAACGCGGCATCTACCGCGCCGGCGAGGATGTCCATGTCGCGGCCCTTGCCCGCGACGGCGCCGCCAAGGCGGTCGAGAACCTGCCGCTGACCTTCGTCTTCTCGCGCCCCGACGGTGTCGAAAGCCGCCGCATCGTCAGTGATGGCGCTTCGGCCGGCGGCCATGCCGTCGACCTGCCGCTCGAACCCAACGCCATGCGAGGCACCTGGTCGGTGTCGATATACACCGATCCCAAGCAGCCGGCCGTGGCCAGCCAGATGTTCCTGGTCGAGGATTTCGTGCCGGATCGCATCGAATTCGACATGAAGGCCGACAAGCAGGAAATCGCCCAGGGCGAAACCGCCAACATCGACATTGACGGCCGCTTCCTCTATGGCGCGCCGGCGGCGGGCCTGGCGCTGGAAGGCGAACTGACGCTGTCGACGTCGCGCGACTGGGACCGCTTCCAGGGCTTTTCCTTCGGTCTCGCCGACGAACAGTCGGCCGAACCCACGGTCACTCCCCTCGCCGATCTGCCGGTGGTCGGCGATGACGGCAAGGTGACCTTCCCGGTCTCCGTCGACCAACTGCCCTCGACCACCAAGCTGGTCGACGCCAAGGTGACGGTCAGGATGCGCGAAACCGGCGGCCGCGCCATCGAGCGTTCGCTCAACATCGGCATCCGCCCGCAAGGCCATATGATCGGCATCCGTCCGGATTTCGCCGACAATGAAGTGCCCCAGGGCGGCATCGCCAAGTTCAGCCTGATCGCCGTCGATCCCGACGGCAAGCGTGAGGCGCTGAAAGGCGCGCAGTGGACGCTGGTCAAGGTCGAACGCAATTACCAGTGGTACCGCTCCAACAATTCCTGGAACTACGAACCTGTCACCTTCACCAAGTCGATCGCCAACGGCCAGGTCGACCTTAGCGCCGACGGCGACGCGACGGTCTCCGTGCCGGTCGATTGGGGTCAGTACCGCCTCGAGGTCGAGACATCGGATCCCGAGGGACCGGCGACAAGCTACGAGTTCGATGCCGGCTGGTATGTCTC
>NZ_RZTT01000395.1 GCF_003996995.1 Mesorhizobium sp. M7A.T.Ca.US.000.02.2.1
CCGGAAACGTGGCCGCAACTGACCTTCACCCAGCGGCGCTCCGGATCGGCGCCCGGAACCAGGATAAGGTAGTGCGTCGGCGCATCCTTGTTGCCGGCAAGCAGCTGGTAGCTCTTCCCGGCATCGGTCGAGACATTGCCGGGGTTCTTGCCGTTCTTGATGGCTTGCGTTGCCGGACAGGCAGCGTCGGCGACAAAGCTGCCGCTCATCTTGACGTCGGCACGCGCCGCCCCGGCTAGCGACGCCGCCAGCATGGCCAATCCGAAAATGACAGCACTACGCATGGAAAATCCCCGGCTGGACAAGTGGGCGACAGACTGAAGCTGTCTCCATGTCAGAATTGCGATATTTTGCTGGCCAAACGCAAGAAACATCGTCGCGAAAAGCGGGTTTGCCGGATTGACGCATAATGTGGGCCGGCGCAAACAAAGCCAGCGACGATAATGCAAGGGCGGGACCAGGCGGCATGTCATTCAGCCAGCAGCGCGTGGTTGCCTCGCCGACCGGTGCCGAGCTCAATCTTTTCGTCAGGCAGGCCGACGGCCGGGCACGCGCCGTCGTCCAGATCAATCACGGGCTGGCCGAGCACGCAGCGCGCTATGCCCGCTTTGCCGATTTTCTTGGCTCCCGCGGCTTCCACGTCTATGTCCACGATCATCGCGGCCATGGCGCGACCAAGGCGCCCGACGCGCCGCTCGGCAGGTTCGCCGACAGGCATGGCCCCGCCAAGGTGATCGCCGATATCGGCGCCATCCATGACCTCATCGCCAGCGAACAGCCAAACAGACCGGTCATCCTGTTTGGTCATTCGATGGGGGCATCCGTGGTGTTGAATTTCCTTTTAAGTCATTCGCCACGCGTCCATGCCGCCGCTATCTGGAACGGCAATTTCTCCCAAGGCCGGCTCGGGCAGGTGGCGCTGGGCGTCCTTGCCTGGGAGAGAATGCGGCTCGGCTCCGACGTGCCATCGCGTCTGTTGCCGAAGCTCACCTTCCAGGCCTGGGGCAAAGCGGTGCCCAATCACCGCACATTGTTCGACTGGCTGTCGCGAGATGAGGCGGAAGTGGCGAAATACATTGCCGATCCGCTCTGCGGCTGGGATGCCTCGGTATCGATGTGGCGCGACGTCGTCGGCATGGCGCTGAACGGCGGCAAGGATGCCGGCTTTGCCGGCATCCGGCGCGACCTGCCCGTCAGCATCGTCGGTGGCGAAAAGGATCCCGCCTCGGATTATGGCAAAGGGATCACGCATCTTGCCAGCCGCATGCGCGCCATGGGCTTTTCGAATCTGGTTTCAAAGGTTTACGCCGACACCCGCCACGAAAGCCTGAACGAGGTGAATCGCGACATCATCATGGATGATTTCGCCATTTGGGCCGACGAAGTCCTCAAAGCGTGACGGATTGGCCCATTGCAAGAGCCGTGACAGCCGTTGCAGGGCTTGATAGAGGCTCTGCTTTCGCAGCAATCACGGTGATTGCGGCAACCACGGTGATCCATGGCTGAGCCCCCGCTGAAAGGCGTCCGCGTCGTCGAACTCGCCCGCATCCTTGCCGGGCCATGGGCCGGGCAGTTGCTCGCCGATCTCGGCGCCGATGTCATCAAGGTCGAAAGCCCCGATGGCGGCGACGACACCCGCAAATGGGGGCCGCCCTTCGTCATGGGCAAGGACGGCGAGAACCTGTCGGCCGCCTATTACCATTCCTGCAATCGCGGCAAGCGCTCCATCGCCATCGATTTCTCGACACCGGAAGGGGCCGAGACCGTGCGCCGGCTGGTCGCCACCTCGGACGTGCTGATCGAGAACTTCAAGCTCGGCGGCCTGAAGAAATACGGCCTCGACTACGACAGCCTGCGCCAGATCAACCCGCGCCTCGTCTATTGCTCGATCACCGGCTTTGGCCAGGATGGTCCCTACGCGCCGCGCGCCGGCTACGACTTCATCATCCAGGCCATGGCCGGCATGATGTCGATCACCGGCGAGGTCGGCCGCGAGCCGCAAAAAGCGGGCGTCGCCATCTCCGACATCTTCACCGGCCTTTATTCGGTCATCGCCATCCAGGCAGCATTGCGCCATGCCGAGCAGACCGGCGAAGGCCAGCACGTCGACATGGCGCTTTTAGACACCCAGATCTCGGCGCTCGGCAACCAGAATTTGAACTATCTCGTCTCCGGCCAATCGCCGGTGCAGATGGGCAATGCGCATATGAACATCGCCCCTTACGAGGTGGTGCCGGTCAGGGACGGGCACATCATCCTGGCGGTCGGCAATGACGGCCAGTTCGCCAAATTCTGCGCCGCTGTCGGACTGGACGACCTGCCTGCCAATCCCGACTTCGCCACCAATCCCGCCCGGGTCGCCAACCGGGTCAAGTTGCGCGAGCGCATGATCGAGGCGCTGAAGATTTTTGACCGCGATCCGCTGCTGGCCAAGCTGGAAGCGGCCAGCGTGCCGGCGAGCCCGATCAACACGATCGGCCAGATGTTTGCCGATCCGCAGACGATCGCGCGCGGCATGCGGCTCGATCTCGACGACGGCCATGGCAATCTTCTGCCTTCGGTGCGTGCGCCGATGGTGATGTCCGGCACGCCGCTGGTCTATGAGCGCCCCTCGCCGCGCCTGGGCGAGCACACGCAAGAAATCCTTGCCGAACTGGAGAAGTCTGGACAATGAAGACCGGTGGACAACTCATCGTCGACGCGCTCGAAGCCAACGGCACCGACCGCATCTACTGCGTGCCCGGTGAATCCTATCTGGCGGTCCTGGACGCGCTGCACGATTCTGCGATCCGCACCATCGTCTGCCGCCAGGAAGGCGGTGCCGCGATGATGGCCGATTGCCACGGCCGCCTGACCGGCAAGCCCGGCATCTGCTTCGTCACCCGCGGCCCCGGCGCCACCAACGCCTCGGCCGGCATCCACATCGCCATGCAGGATTCGATACCCGTCATCCTGTTCATCGGCCAGGTCGCCAGCCACGCCAAGGAGCGCGAAGCGTTCCAGGAGGTGGACTATAAGAGGTTTTTTGGCGACATCGCCAAATGGGTGGTCGAGATCGACGACGCCTCGCGCATCCCCGAATTTGTGACCCGCGCCTTCGCTGTGGCGACATCGGGCCGTCCCGGCCCGGTGGTGATCTCGCTCCCGGAAGACATGCTGACCAGCATCGTCGAGGCGCCCATCGCCTTGCCGCACACGCCGGTTGAGACACGGCCGGGCGAAGCGGAGCTCGATGCGTTGGAAAAGCTGCTGGCCAAGGCCAAGCGGCCGTTCGTAATCCTCGGCGGCACGCGCTGGGACGCCGAGGCGGTTGCACAAATGCGCACGATCGCCGAGGCCTGGTCGCTGCCGGTCGGTTGTTCCTTCCGCCGCCAGATGCTGTTCGATCATCTGCATCCGAACTATGCCGGCGATGTCGGCATCGGCATCAACCCGAAGCTGGCGACAGCGATCAAGCAGGCCGATCTCCTGCTGCTGATCGGCGGCCGCATGGGCGAAATGCCCTCCTCGGACTACACGCTGCTGAAAAGCCCCTACCCCGACCAGACGCTGGTCCACATCCATGCCGACGCCGGCGAACTCGGCCGCGTCTACAGGCCGACACTGGCGATCAACGCCTCGCCTTCTGCCTTCATCGACGCTTTCGCCAGGCGCAAGCCGGCCTCCGCACCCGTCTGGGCAGCCGAAACGCCAAAGCTGCATGCCGCCTATCTCGACTGGTCGACGCCACCGGAAGGCGGCCCCGGCTCGGTCCAGATGGGGCCGATCATGAACTACCTCGAAAAGATGCTGCCCGACGATGCCATCCTGACCAACGGCGCCGGCAATTACGCCACCTGGGTGCATCGCTTCCACCGCTTCCGCCGCTTCGCCACTCAAGGTGCGCCGACATCGGGCTCGATGGGCTATGGCACGCCTGCGGCCGTCGCCGCCAAGGAGCTGTTTCCGGAGCGCACCGTGGTCGCTTTTGCCGGCGACGGCTGCTTCCTGATGAACGGGCAGGAATTCGCCACCGCCGTGCAGTATGACCTGCCGATCGTCGTCGTCGTCGTCAACAACGGCATCTACGGCACCATCCGCATGCATCAGGAGCGCGAATATCCCGGCCGCGTCGTCGCCACCGATCTCAAGAACCCCGATTTCGCGGCTCTCGCCCGTGCCTATGGCGGCCATGGCGAAACGGTCGACAAGACCGCCGATTTCGCTCCCGCCTTCGAACGTGCCCGCGCCAGCGGCAAGCCGGCGATCGTGGAAATCCGCCTCGACCCCGAAGCGATCACGCCGACCAAGACGATGACGCAGATACGCGACAAGGCGTAGTCCAAACAAAAAAAGAGGCGGTCGCCCGCCCCTTTTTGTCATGCGGCTTGCGCTACTTGGCGGTCTCGATCTGTCCGCGGATTTCGCCGTCCTTGTTGGCTGCCGTGTGCACGTTGACATAGTCCTTGCCGCCCATCAGGTCGGCGGCCTGCGCGTCGGTCAGCACGGCCGACCCTTTGATCGGGCTCTTGAGCTTGCCCTTGAACGGGATCGCCACCCCGGCGTTTTCACCCATCGCGGCTGGGCCGTGAATATGCCCGGCGGTCGCCGGCCCGCTGAGGCCGGAATACTTGACGTTCCAGCTGAGTTTCTTCGTGGCCGTGTCGAAGGTAAGAGCTGCGGTGCCCTTGCCTTTCGTGGTCACCGGCGGGTTCTGCTGGGCGCCGTCGAGCGTCGCTTTCAGCTTCACCGTCTCGGCCAGGGCCGGCGCTGCCGTAAGGAAAGACACCGAGATGGCCAGTGCCGAAAGCATCGGCGCCAAGGATTGGATACGCATGAGAATCTCCGTTTGCTGATGACATCCAGCCACGGCTCCCCGGCGCGCGGATGTATCGGCACAAGGCTTATAAGAGCGAATGGCTGCGCGCGAGTAACACTTACGTGCAGACTAATGGACCGCGCGATACCGGCGGCGTCAGACGGCTGCCAGCGCCTGCGTCAGGTCGGCGATCAGATCATCCGGGTGCTCCACGCCAATCGACAGCCTGACCGTGGTCTCCAGCACGCCGATGCGTTCGCGCACCTCGAAGGGTATGCCCGAATGGGTCATGGCCGCGGGGTGGCTGGCCAAGGATTCCGTTCCGCCCAGGCTCACCGCCAGCTTGAAGATCTGCAGGTTGTTGAGAAAGGCGAAAGCCGCCTTCTCGCCGCCCTTGATATCGAAGGAGAAGGTCGAGCCGGCACCAGTGCATTGCGCCCTGTAGGTGCGGCCAGCCGGCGTTTCCTCGCCCAGGAACGGAAGGTAATGCACCTTCTCGACCTTGGCATGGTCGCGCAGGGATTCGGCGACCAGGCGCGCATTGTCGTTGGCCCGCTCCATGCGGATCGACAGCGTCTCCAGCGAGCGGCCAAGCATCCAGCAGGAATGCGGGTCGAGCTGCGTGCCGATCGCGCCGCGCAGCGCCTTGATCGGCTTGGTGACCGCCTTGCTGCCCATGGCGGCGCCCGCGATGAGATCGGAATGGCCG
>NZ_RZTT01000396.1 GCF_003996995.1 Mesorhizobium sp. M7A.T.Ca.US.000.02.2.1
GATCTTGGCGAACAGCGCCGCATTCGACTTTTTCAGCGACCGGCCCTTGGAAATAATCGCCGCGCCGCCGCGCCGCCGCATGAAATCGTCCACCGAGCCGCTGAAAGCCTTGTGAATGCCGCGGTCGACGGAGATCGTCTTAGTTGCGTAGTTTGCCCCGGCCAGAGCGGCCAGCCCCTTGGCGCCTACACCTTCCGACCTGGCCTGCGCGGCAAAATCCTGCTTCCAGGCCTCGAAGCCGGCGCCGGTCTTGCCGCAGCTGGCCGCTGCCTGTGCGCCCGTCGCCAGCGCAAGCACCGCCACCACGGCCGCTGCAAACATCTTTCCCTTGGCAAGAATTGCCATGTTGTTCTCCTGGTTGCCTGAATCACGTCCCAATTGCGAACTTGCCAGCGAAACGCGCACTTGTCACTGTCACCGCTGCAATGCTGGCGAATGCCGTGGAATTTGCCTAGGATCAAGTGATTATTGTGGCAAGGGGGCTGCATGCAAGACGTTGATGTCGTCATCATCGGTGCCGGCTCGGCGGGTCTTGCCGCCGCCAGAACCCTGCAGGCCGCGGGGCTTTCCTTCACGCTGCTCGAAGCGATGGACCGAATCGGCGGGCGAGCCTGGACCAGCGACCAGCATTTCGGCGTGCCTTTCGACATCGGCTGCGCCTGGCTGCATGCCGCCGACCGCAATCCCTATTTTCCCGAAGCCCAGGCGGCAGGCTGGACGTTGCATCATCACGACATGAACGTCGATCATCTCTACTACCGCGAGCGCAAGGCGAGCGAAGCGGAAGAAGCCGACATGAAGGCCGCCGACGCAAAGCTGTTCGAACTGCTGGCCAGGCATGAAGTGAAGGACGGAGATGACGATCGTCTTTCGGCGCTTTTGGCAAAAGGCCATGCGCCGCGCGCCGCCGCCACCTTCGCCGGGCCGATGGATTTCGGTGCCGACGAGGACGAAATCTCGATCCTGGACTTCCAGGCCGCGGCCGATCTCGACCCGTCCTTGGCGCGCTGGTGGCGCGTTTCGGCGCCGGCGTGCCGGTCGAACTGTCGACGCCGGTGCGCAAGATCCTGTGGGACGTGCCCGGCGTCGCCTGCGTCACCGATCGCGGCACCGTCCGCGCCAAAGCGGTGATCGTGACCGCTTCGCCGGCGGTGCTCGCCTTCGAGGAGATCGCGTTCTCGCCGGCCCTGCCCGACACGCATTTCGGCGCCTTCTTCGACCTGCCGATGGGCATGCTGACCAAATTGCCGGTCGAAATATCGGGCACCAGGCTCGGGCTGCAGCCCTTCGACGACCTGCTGATCGAACGGATGGCCAGGCACGACATCTACTTCCTCTGCTTCCCGTTCGACCTTGACTTGATGGTCGGCTTCGTCGGCGGCGATTTCGCCTGGGAAATGTCGGCGGCCGGCGAGGCGGCCGGCATCGACTTCGTCGTCGACCGGCTGTGTGGCATCTTCGGCGGCGATACGCGCAAGCATGTCGGACGCGCCATGATGACCAATTGGGGCGGCGAGCGCTTCGTGCGCGGCGCATATGCCGCGGCCCGCCCCGGCCGTTCACTGGCGCGCGCCGCACTCATGCAGCCGGTGGCCGATAAGATTTTCTTCGCCGGCGAGCACCTGGCCGGTCCTCTGATGCAGACCTGCGGCGGCGCACGGCTGTCGGGCGAGGCGGTGGCAAGACAGGTTGTCGCCCAGCTTGCGGCCAAATAGCTTCAGGAAAATGTGGAACACCGCGCGGCTGTTCGCGTTGGGCACGGGCCGCCGTGAACATTTATGTCACCTCCGGTGAATTGAGACCGACATGAAACTCTTCGACTGCCCGCATTGCGGCCATCGTATCTATTTCGAGAACGCCCAGTGCCTGAACTGCGGGAACCCCGTGCTCTACGATCCCGAGCACGCCTGTTTCGCGCTGGCGGGCGTCGACGGCGTCTTCCAGTGCACCAACGCCGATGAATGCGCCTGCAACTGGATGGCGGAACCGGGTCACGCTTTTTGCCGCGCCTGCGTGCTGAACCAGCTGATCCCGGATCTCTCCGTCGACGGCAACCGCCGCCGCTGGATTCGCGTCGAAGCGGCGAAGAAGCGCGCCATCTATTCGCTGCTGGCCTTCGGACTGCCGGTGGCGCCCAAGGAGAACCCCGCCGACGAGATCGGCCTGGCGTTCGACTTCCTCGCCGATCCGATCGGCGGCGGCCCCGGCGGCGAGCGGATCCTCACCGGCCACGACAATGGCCTGATCACGCTCAACGTCGCTGAGGCGGATTCGGCCGAGCGCGAGAAGCGGCGCGTCGAGATGGGCGAGAACTACCGCACCTTGCTCGGCCATTTCCGTCATGAGCTCGGGCACTATTACTGGGACCGCCTGATCCGCGACGATCCGCACAGGCTCGAAGCTTTCCGCGCACTGTTCGGCGACGACCGCGCCGATTACGAACATGCGCTGAAGGCCTATTATGCCGATGGTGCGCCGCCCGACTGGCAGCAAGACCACATCTCGGCCTATGCGACCTCGCATCCTTGGGAGGACTGGGCCGAGACCTGGGCTCACCACCTGCACATCACCGACACGCTGGAAATGGTGCACGCGCTCAACTTTCCGCTCGGCCGGCTGGAGACGGTGGAGGCCAACGACTTGCCGCGCGGCGACACCGGCGGCGGCTTGCAGGCCGCACCCTCGGAGCCGGCGACCGCGCCGGAGCCTTTCGAAAAGATCCTTGCCCGCTGGCTGGTGCTGTCTGAAGCCTCCAATTCGATCAACCGCTGCATGGGCCTGCCCGACCTCTATCCCTTTGTGATTTCGGACGTCACGGCGCGCAAATTGGAATTCGTTCACGAACTTCTGACCGATTTGCCGAAAGAAGCGGGAACAAATCGTGAGTTGGCGCAGGCGTTTTAGCGGGAACGCATAAGCTGCTGCCCCGTTTTGGCTGCCGAGGGACCTGAAAACGGAGAGAAACCATGAAATCCCTGTTGTTTCCGGCGGTAGCCGGAATGCTGACCGTGATGTCGGGCGCCGCGTTTGCCGATACCGCCGTCTCAGCCGTCACCGATCTTAACGTGCGCGCCGGACCCGGCCCGCAATATCCTGTGATCGGCGTGCTCGCCGCCGGCCAGTCG
The DNA here is from genome assembly GCF_003996995.1 of Mesorhizobium sp. M7A.T.Ca.US.000.02.2.1. Lineage (GTDB taxonomy): Bacteria > Pseudomonadota > Alphaproteobacteria > Rhizobiales > Rhizobiaceae > Mesorhizobium. The sequence continues at coordinate 3,126 of NZ_RZTT01000396.1, forward strand.
GCAACGCTCAATGGCTGCATCGAAAACAGCAAATGGTGCACCATAGCCGAGGCCGGCGGCCAGGGCTGGGTCTATTCCGACTATGTCACGGCCGATATCGGCGGCAGCCGCGTGGTGCTGACGGAACGGCGCTCCAGCGTTGCTGTCGTCTCGCCGCCGGAGGACATCGGCAACTACTCGACCGACTATACCGGCGCGATCATCGCCAGCGATCCGGTCGTGGATGACTTCCCGCCGCCTCCGGCTGAAATCCGCACCTATGTCGACACGCATCGCCTCGATCCCATCTATCTCGAAGGCGAAGTGGTGACCGGCGCGACCCTGCCCGACACCGTCGAGCTACGCGAGATTCCGGACTACAATTACCGCTATGTCTATGTGAACGGCCAGCGGGCGCTGATCGATCCGCAGACCCGGCGCATCATGTACGTCGTTCGCTGACGACAATCGGCACAAGCGGCCGCTGCGACAGCAGCGGCCGCCAGCAGGCGGCGCCGCCGCGCGGCGCTCTCCTGCGCCGACTTGCTTGGCCTAGTCCTTTGCGGAAAACCATTCCGATTTTCCCGGCCATCGGTTAGTCAAATAGGCGATGACTTTGGCAAGGGAGCCCGCGTGACCATCGATCCGTCCGCCTTCGAGCGTTACAGGCATTCGCCGAACGCCAGGACGACCTTGCCGCGCCTGTTCCTCGGAACGGGCATCGTCGTCCTTTTTTGGGCAGCAACCACCGTGGCCGTGCTGGTCGGCGGCACCTATGCCTTCTTCGCCTGGCAGACGGGTCTGGCTCCGCCTTCCGGCATGCAGGGTTTCCTCGCTTCGCCCCTCGGCATCCTCGCCGCGCTCGTCTCGTTCGCCGGCATCTGGATCGGCCTGTGGGTCGCGATGCGCTGGGTGCATGGCGAGAAGCTGTCGGCGCTGCTCGGCAACAGCCGACGAGTTTCATGGCCCGACTTCCTCAAAGGGCTGATCGCGGTGCTGATCACGTCGTTCATATCCGAGGTCCTGCTCTATCAGCTGCAGCCGCAGATCACGCGTGGCCCGATCGGCCTGTCGTCCTGGCTGCTGTTTGCGATCCCGATCGCCGCGCTCACTTTGCTGCAGACATCCTCTGAAGAGGTGCTGTTTCGCGGCTATCTGCTGCGCGGTCTCGCCAACCGGTTCACGAGCCCGTTCGTCTGGGCCCTGCCGCCGGCCCTGCTGTTCACCTCGCTGCATTGGAGCGCGAGTTCGTCGCCAGCCATCAATGCTTGCGTGCTGGCGTCGATCGCCGCTTTCGCGCTGCTGCTGACGCTTATCGTCTACGCAACCGGCAATCTCGGCGCCGCCCTGGGTGCTCATCTCGGCAACAACCTGACCGGGTTTCTCTTGATCTCGCATCAGGAAAGCTACAATTCCTTCGCCCTGTTCAACGCCAAGCCGCTCGAAGGGCCGGGCTGGGCGACGTCGGATGCGGTTCTCATCGCCTTCATCGGCATCGCCGGCAGCATGGTGACCATCGTGCTGCTTCTACATCCGCGTTCGCCGCTCAAGCTCGCCGCCGAGCTTCCGGACCGGACGAGCACGGCGTGATTGCAGACCCGGGAACGACGCAATCCGGCCTTGTCTTGACTCCGCGTCCGATTTCCTGTCTACACGCCCCGAATTCCGCGACGAGTATCCCTCCGAGCAAGCCGACCAGGACGCCGAAACCTCTTTGAGGTGAAGTGCTGTAAATCGATCCTGGAGGCCAACACCCGGCAGCGCTGAGCGCCCCCGGGTGCTTTTTGGTTTTGGCTTTTGGTTGGACACTGGGCGCGAACGCATTACCTCTCGGGCATCATCCGGATGCCAGGGAAAAGGAAAACGAATGTTTGAATCGCTACAGGAACGTCTTGGTTCGATCCTGAACGGCCTGACCGGCCGCGGCGCGCTGTCGGAGGCTGATGTCTCGGCGGCGCTGCGCGAGGTGCGCCGTGCGCTGCTCGAAGCGGACGTGGCGCTGGAAGTGGTGCGCTCCTTCACCGACAAGGTGCGCGAGAAGGCCGTCGGCGCTGCCGTGGTCAAGTCGATCAAGCCCGGCCAGATGGTCGTCAAGATCGTCCATGACGAACTGGTCGAGATGCTCGGCGCTGAAGGCGTCGCCATCGATCTCAATGCCCCGGCGCCGATCGTCATTATGATGGTCGGCCTGCAGGGTTCCGGCAAGACGACCACTTCGGCCAAGATCGCCAAGCGTCTTTCCGAGCGTCAGAACAAGAAGGTCCTGATGGCCTCGCTCGACACGCGGCGCCCCGCCGCGCAGGAGCAGCTTCGCCAGCTCGGCGAACAGGTCAAGGTTGCCACGCTGCCGATCATCGACGACCAGTCGCCGGTCGACATCGCCCGCCGCG
>NZ_RZTT01000397.1 GCF_003996995.1 Mesorhizobium sp. M7A.T.Ca.US.000.02.2.1
CACCATCCTTGGCTCGATCCGCGAACAGGGCAAGCTGACCGAGGAGCTTGAAGGCAAGATCGTCGCCGCCAGCACCAAGGCGGAACTTGAGGACATCTACCTGCCCTACAAGCCCAAGCGCCGGACCAAGGCCGAGATCGCCAGGGAGCGCGGGCTGGGGCCGCTGGCCGAAGCCATCCTGGCGAACCGCTCATTGCTGCCTGCCGAACTGGCGCTGGCCTATGTCAGCGAAGAGGTGGCCGATACCAAGGCAGCGCTCGAGGGGGCGCGCGACATCCTGTCGGAACAATTCGCCGAGAATGCCGATCTGGTCGGAAAATTGCGCAGCTACATGAAGGAGCGCGCCTTCATGCGCGCCAGGGTGGTCGACGGCAAGCAGGAAGCCGGTGCGAAATTCTCCGACTATTTCGACCATGTCGAGCGCTGGGCAAATGTGCCGAGCCATCGCGCGCTGGCGATGCTGCGTGGCCGCAACGAGGAAGTGCTGTCGCTCGACATCGAGGTCGATGCCGATGATACGTCGCCGGTGAAGCCGGTCGAGCGGATGATAGCCAATGCCTATGCCATCGGAGGCAGCCTGCCGGGTGACCGCTGGCTGGTGGAGGTGGCGGGCTGGACCTGGCGGATAAAACTGTCGCTGCACCTGACTCTCGATTTGATGCGCGACCTGCGCGAGCGGGCAGAAGAGGAAGCGATCCATGTGTTCGCCCGTAACCTCAAGGATTTGCTGCTGGCCGCTCCCGCCGGTTCGCGCGCCACTATGGGGCTCGATCCCGGCATCCGCACCGGCGTCAAGGTGGCGGTGGTCGACGGCACCGGCAAGGTGCTGACCACGACGACCGTCTACCCGTTCCCGCCCAGGAACGATGTGCGCGGCACGCAGGCGGAACTCGCCAAGCTCATCCGGCTGCACAAGGTCGAGCTGATTTCGATCGGCAACGGCACCGGCAGCCGCGAGACGGAAAAGCTGGTCGCCGAGATGCTGTCCGACATGCCGGCGGATGGTGGTCCGAAGCCCCTGAAGGTGATCGTCAGCGAGGCCGGCGCCTCGGTCTATTCGGCATCGGCGACGGCGGCGGCGGAATTCCCCGGCCTCGACGTGTCGTTGCGCGGTGCCGTCTCGATTGCCCGGCGGCTGCAGGATCCGCTGGCAGAACTGGTCAAGATCGAGCCCAAATCGATCGGCGTCGGCCAGTACCAGCACGATGTCGACCAGTACCGTCTCGGCCGCTCGCTGGAAGCGGTGGTCGAGGACGCGGTCAACGCCGTCGGCGTCGACCTCAACACCGCCTCGGCGCCGCTGCTGGCGCGCGTTTCAGGTCTCGGCGCGTCTCTGGCCGACGCGATCGTTGCGCATCGCGATGCGACCGGGCCGTTCGCCAGCCGGAAGGATCTGCTCAAGGTGCCGCGGCTCGGACCGCGCGCCTTCGAACAATCCGCCGGCTTCCTGCGCATCGCCAATGGCAGCGAGCCGCTCGATGCCTCGTCGGTGCATCCGGAGGCCTATGGCGTGGCGAAGAAGATCGTCGCCGCCTGCGGGCGCGATGTGCGGTCGCTGATGGGCGATAGTGCCGCGCTGAAGGCACTCGACCCGCGCGTCTTCGTCGACGAGCGTTTCGGCCTGCCGACGGTGCGCGACATCCTGGCGGAGTTGGAAAAGCCCGGTCGCGACCCGCGCCCAGGCTTCAAGACGGCGACCTTCGCCGACGGCATTGATGACATCAAGGATCTGAAGCCCGGCATGCTGCTTGAAGGCACGGTCACCAATGTGGCCGCCTTCGGCGCCTTTGTCGATATCGGAGTGCATCAGGACGGGCTGGTGCATGTCTCGCAACTGGCCGACCGGTTCATCAAGGACGCGCATGAGGTCGTGAAGGCCGGCGATGTGGTCAAGGTGCGGGTCGTCGACGTCGACATCAAGCGCAAGCGCATCGCGCTTTCCATGCGCAAGGATGGCGGCGAGGGTGGCGCACCGCGTGGCGGGCCACGCGACAATGGTGGCGGCAGGCCGGCACCACGTTCGCCGGCACCGCAGCAACGCCAGCCGGAGCGGCCGGCACAGCAAGGCGCATTCGGTGCTGCCTTGGCGGATGCGCTGAAGCGGAAGTAACTACCACGCCAGAACGGCCGGCTCCTTCTCGACCTGGCCCAGCAGCCAGTCGCGAAAACTGGCGACTGGCGGATGGCCGCGCTTGTCGTGCGGGACGACGAGATAGTAGGCGCTGCGGCTTTGCATGGGCCGGCCTGGCGCCGGCACCAGCTGGCCGCGCTGCAGTTCGCCTGCAATGAGGATCAGCGGCAGCAGCGCCACGCCGAGCCCCGCCATGCAGGCCTGGGCGGCGGTGCCGAACTGCTCGAACTGCATGCCCGGTCCGGTCGGCGCGCTCAGGCCCTGATGCTCGAACCATTCGGTCCAGGCGCCAGGACGCGTCGCCATGTGCAGCAGCGGCAGGCGGCCGATATCGGCCGGTGAGGCGATGGCGCGGCCGGCGAGGAATTCGGGCGACACGACCGGCGCCACGGTTTCGCGCACCAACAGTGTCGAGTCGGCCTCGGGCCAGTCCGGCAGGCCATAGTGGATGGCGGCATCCAGCCTCTCCCTGGCGAAGTCGAAGCGGCCGACGCGGGTGACGAAGTTGATGGTGATATCGGGATTGTTTTCTACGAAATCGGGGATCATCGGCATCAGCCAGCGCGTGCCGAAGGTCGGCAGAATGGCAAGGTTCAGGATGCCGCTATGCCGATTGCTCATCAATCCAAGGGCTGCGTCACGCAACTGACCAAGTGCTGAACGCACCGCCTCGGCGTAGATGTCGCCCGATGTCGACAGCCTGACATTGCGGCTGTCGCGTTCGAACAGCCGGCGGCCGAATTGATCTTCAAGCGAACTGATCTGCCGGCTGACCGCGCCCTGGGTCAAATCGAGCTCCTGGGCGGCAGCGGTGAAACTGCCCAGCCGGGCCACAGCCTCGAAGGCGGCAAGGGCGCTTATGTTGGGCAAAAGGCGGCGTTGTACACTCATGATCCATTCCTAGAGCTCATTGATCGGTGAATCAATTTCGTTTGATTTTTTCGAGACGCAGGCCGATAGAACGGGCCAACATTTTGCTTCATGCATGTCATCGTTTTGAGCGACATGCATTGGTTTGGGAGAAACGCGATGGCCGCCGACAAGAACGCATTCGTCTGGGAAGATCCGTTCCTGATCGAGGGCCAGCTTTCGGAAGACGAGCGCATGGTGCGTGACGGCGCGGCCGCCTTCGCCGCCGACAAACTGGCGCCGCGGATCGAGGACGCCTACCTCAACGAGACTTTCGATACCGCGATCTTCCGCGAAATGGGCGAGGCCGGCCTGCTCGGCATCAACATCCCCGAGGAATTCGGCGGGCTTGGTGCGAACTACGTCACCTATGGGCTGGTCGCGCGGGAAGTCGAACGTGTCGACTCGGGTTATCGCTCGATGATGTCAGTGCAGTCGTCGCTGGTGATGTACCCGATCTACGCCTATGGCTCGGACGAACAGCGCAAGAAGTACCTGCCCAAGCTTGCCAGCGGCGAGTGGATCGGCTGTTTTGGCCTGACCGAGCCGGATGCCGGCTCCGACCCGGGCGGCATGAAGACACGCGCCGAGAGGACAGCCAACGGCTACAAGCTGTCCGGTTCGAAGATGTGGATTTCCAACGCGCCGGTCGCCGACGTGTTCGTCGTCTGGGCGAAGCTGAAGGGCGAGAACGGCAAGGACGAGATCCGTGGCTTCGTGCTGGAAAAGGGCATGAAGGGGCTTTCGGCGCCGAAGATCGGCGGCAAGCTGTCGCTGAGGGCGTCGATCACCGGCGAGGTGGTGATGGAAGGCGTCGAGGTCGGCGAAGACGCGCTGCTGCCCAACGCAAAAGGCCTTGGCGGACCGTTCGGCTGCCTCAACCGGGCTCGCTTCGGCATTTCCTGGGGCTCGATGGGCGCCGCCGAGGATTGCTGGCACCGCGCCCGCCAATACGGTCTCGATCGCAAGCAGTTCGGCAAGCCGCTGGCCGGCACGCAGCTCTACCAGAAGAAGCTGGCGGATATGCAGACCGAGATCGCGCTTGGGCTGCAGGCATCCTTGCGCGTCGGGCGACTGCTGGATGAAGGCAAGATGGCGCCGGAAATGATCTCGATCGTCAAGCGCAACAATTGCGGCAAGGCGCTCGACATCGCGCGCCAGGCCCGCGACATGCATGGCGGCAACGGTATCCAGATCGGCTACCACGTCATGCGCCACGCGCAGAACCTGGAGACGGTCAACACCTATGAAGGCACGCATGACGTGCATGCGCTGATCCTGGGAAGGGCGCAGACGGGGATACAGGCGTTTTTCTGAGCCGGCAACCGTTGCTTAAATTAGGTGCACCGCAACATCTCTGCTTGGAGAATGGTCGCCAGATGTGTCAGGGTTCAGCGAAATCGTTTGAAACGCTGAATTCCGGGGCTCCATGGCAATTCTGGCAGCTGTCTACCACCTGACCCACTACAAGTACGACCGGCCGGTGGTTCTCGGGCCCCAGATCATCAGGCTGCAGCCGGCGCCGCATTCCCGCACCAAGGTGCTGAGCCATTCGCTCAAGGTCGAGCCGGCCAACCACTTCGTCAATCTGCAGCAGGACCCCTACGGCAACTTCCTAGCCCGCTTCGTGTTTCCGGAGCCGGTGACGGAGTTGAAGATCGAGGTCGACCTCGTCGCCGACATGACGGTCTACAATCCGTTCGATTTCTTCGTCGAGCCGTCGGCCGAGGCGTTTCCATTCGAGTATCCGGAAGAAATCCGCGACGATCTCGCCATCTATCGCACGCCGGAACCCGCGGGACCCCTGCTGTCCGCGCTGCTGAACACCATCGATCGCAGCGCTGCCAACACCGTCAATTTCCTGGTCGACCTCAATGCGCGGCTGCAGCGCGAGATCGCCTATATCGTGCGCATGGAAACCGGAGTGTTCTCGCCGGAAGAGACCTTGGCCGCGAAAAAGGGGTCATGCCGGGATTCAAGCTGGCTGCTGGTGCAGATCCTGCGCAATCTCGGCATCGCCGCGCGCTTCGTCTCCGGCTATCTGATCCAGTTGAAGCCCGATCTGATCGCGCTCGACGGTCCGCCGGGAACGGCGACAGACTTCACCGATCTGCATGCCTGGTGCGAGGTCTATCTTCCCGGCGCCGGCTGGATCGGCTTCGATCCGACCTCGGGCCTGCTCACCGGCGAGAGCCATGTGCCGCTGGCCGCCACGCCGCATTTCCGCAACGCGGCTCCCATTTCCGGCATGGCGAGCTTCTCCAATGTCGAATTCGGCTTCGAGATGCGGGTCGACCGCATCGCCGAACATCCGCGCATCACCAAGCCATTTTCGGACGAAAGCTGGCAGGCCCTTGATGCGTTGGGCAACAAGGTCGATGCAGCGCTTGCCGCCGGCGACGTGCGGCTGACGATGGGCGGCGAGCCGACT
>NZ_RZTT01000398.1 GCF_003996995.1 Mesorhizobium sp. M7A.T.Ca.US.000.02.2.1
GTTCTGGCCTCGGTCAGCCCCTGGCCCGCGAACTTGCGCAGGATCCGCGTCAGATAGGCGGCATCGACACGCAACTGTCTTGATATTTCGGAGGCCGCCGGGCCATTCTCCAGCCGAAAAGCACCAGCCAGGAAACCTCGCTCGCCCGCGATTTCGGCGGAAGCCGGGTTGCTGCGGTGACCCAGTTCGAACAGCACGCGCGCCTCGGTCAAAGTGAATGCACTTTGTGTCAGCGTCTCGTCGAGAAGGCCGACGGTGCGCGTGTAGAAACGATTGAAGCGCCTGATATCGGCCACCAATGCGTTGCGTTCGTCCAACATCCGCAGCCACTCCTGAGGCAGCCGTATTTTCCAAAATTAGTGGACGGAGTCAAATAAATTTCGAGCCAGAGAGCCCAGCCATTGCGCCCGCGCCCTTCCCAGGTTGCATTCCTCACGCCATGCGCCAGATTCAAAACGAGACAGGCTTTGGAGAGATTAATGGCTGATCGTCGCAGGGAAGTGCTGACGCGGGTCTACGGCAATGTGCAAGGCGTCGGCTTCAGGGCCTGGGCTCGGGATCAGGCCACGAGCCTTGGCCTTGCGGGCTGGGTCCGCAATGAGGCGGATGGGTCTGTAACGGCCCAGATCGCTGGGCTCGATGAGGCGGTCTCGACAATGATCGAGCGCCTCTGGAAAGGGCCGTCCGGGGCTTCGGTTTCCAGGGTCGACGTCGAGGACCTGGCAACACAACACGCTCTTGTCGGGTTCAGGATCATTGCCTGAGCGCGCCGCCTTGAATTAATCGAACGTTCGTTTTATTATCACTCCACAGAGGAGCTGACATGGCGCGCACGACCGGATCCGATGGCGAAAAGACCGAAGCGACCATCCGTGGGGCGGCGGTCAACCTCATCGCGCGGTTTGGCTACGAAGCAATGTCGATGCGCCAGCTTGCCGCCGAGGTCGGCGTCCAGGCGGCCGCGCTCTACCGCTATTTTCCAACCAAGGAAGAGCTTCTGTTCACGCTGATGCGCGAGCACATGGAGGGTCTGGCCACAGCATGGGAAGCAGCCCGCCCGGCGGACGCAGATTCGGCGCAACTGCTCTCGGCCTATGTGCGCAATCACATCGCCTTTCATATCGAGCGACGGCACGCCACGCATGTGTCGAACATGGAATTGCGCAGCCTGTCGCCCGAACGGCTGACGCAGATCCTGCGCATGCGCACTGCCTACGAAAAGGAACTGCGCACTATTTTACGCGATGGCGCCGAGACGGGCACCTTCAGCATCGACGACACCGGGCTGACCGCCATGGCACTGATCCAGATGATGACTGGCGTCATCGTCTGGTTTCGGCCGGGCGAGCGGCTATCGATCGCCGAAGTCACGGCGACATATCTTTCAATGACAATGCGCCTGGTTGGCGCGAGGATCGGCACCTACAGCGCCGCGCGTCCCTTCGGACGCGCAAAGGACGCTGTAGCATTTTGATTTTGCGCATGATCCCTTTCCGAAAATCAAAGTCGATTTTCGGGGTCATGCGCAGGGAGGAACGGCATGTACACGAACACACTCAGCTTCGGGCATGACGAGGAGATCGAGGCGCTGCGCGACTTGGTGCGGCGCTTCGCCCAGGACCGGATCGCTCCGATCGCCGCCGACATCGATCGCTCGAACGAATTTCCGGCGCATCTGTGGGGTGAACTCGGTGCGCTCGGCCTGCTCGGCATCACGGCCGATCCCGATTTCGGCGGCAGCGGCATGGGCTATCTCGCGCATGTGATCGCCGTCGAGGAAATCTCGCGCGCTTCGGCCTCGGTCGGCCTCTCCTATGGTGCTCATTCCAATCTCTGCGTCAACCAGATCAACCGCTGGGCGACAACGGCGCAGAAGGAAAAATTCCTGCCGCCACTGTGCTCGGGTGAGCGGGTCGGCGCGCTGGCGATGTCGGAACCCGGCGCCGGCTCGGACGTCGTCTCGCTCAAACTGCGTGCCGAAAAGCGCAACGACCGCTACGTGCTCAACGGCACCAAGATGTGGATCACCAACGGGCCTGACGCCGAGACCCTGGTCGTCTACGCCAAGACCGACCCGGACCTGAAATCGCGCGGCATCACCGCCTTCATCGTCGAGAAAGCGATGGCCGGGTTTTCCGTGGCGCAAAAGCTCGACAAGCTCGGCATGCGCGGCTCCAACACCGGCGAACTGGTTTTTTCGGATGTCGAAGTGCCGTTCGAAAACGTGCTGCATGAGGAAGGGCGCGGCGTCGAGGTGCTGATGTCGGGCCTTGACTATGAACGCACCGTGCTTGCCGGCGGCCCGATCGGCCTGATGGCGGCATGCCTCGACGTGGCGATCCCCTATGTGCATGAGCGCAAGCAGTTCGGCCAGGCGATCGGCGAGTTTCAGCTGGTGCAGGGCAAGCTGGCCGACATGTACACGGTGATGAACGCCGCGCGCGCCTATGTCTATGCCGTTGCCGCCGCCTGCGACCGCGGCCAGACGACACGCAAGGATGCCGCCGGCTGCGTGCTGTTCGCCGCCGAGAAGGCGACGCTGATGGCGCTCGACGCCATCCAGCTGCTTGGCGGCAATGGCTACATCAACGACTATCCGACCGGCCGCCTGCTGCGCGACGCCAAGCTCTACGAGATCGGCGCCGGCACCAGCGAAATCCGCCGCTGGCTGATTGGGCGCGAGATCATGGCGGAGGGGGTGTAGGTATGGCCACATTGCAAACCCAGATCTCCCCCTCCTCCGAAGCATTCCGCGCCAATGCCGAGCGCATGCGGGCGCTGGTCGCCGACATTGCGGAGAAGGCGGCCACCGTCGAGCGCGGCGGCTCGGATGAGGCGCGCGAGCGGCATGTTTCGCGCGGCAAGCTGTTGCCGCGGGAGCGCTTGGCGCAATTGCTCGACACCGGCTCGCCCTTCCTCGAGATCGGCCAGTTCGCGGCATGGTCGATGTATGGCGAGGAGATCTCTTCGGCCGGCATGATCGCCGGCATCGGCCGCGTCGAAGGCACCGAGGTCATGGTCGTCGTCAACGACGCCACGGTGAAGGGCGGCACCTATTATCCGCTGACCGTGAAGAAGCATTTGCGGGCGCAGGAGATCGCACTGCAGAACAATCTGCCCTGCATCTACCTCGTCGACAGCGGCGGCGCCAACCTGCCCAACCAGGACGAGGTGTTTCCCGACCGCGAGCATTTCGGCCGCATTTTCTACAACCAGGCCAATATGTCGGCATCAGGCATTCCGCAGATCGCCTGCGTCATGGGTTCCTGCACGGCGGGCGGAGCTTATGTGCCGGCGATGTCCGACGAGACGATCATGGTGCGCAACCAGGCGACCATTTTTCTCGGCGGACCGCCGCTGGTGAAAGCGGCGACCGGGGAGGATGTCAGCGCCGAGGATCTCGGCGGCGCCGATGTGCACACGCGGCTTTCCGGTGTTGCCGACCACTATGCGCTCGACGACGACCATGCGCTCGCCATTTGCCGACGCATCGTCAAAAACCTGAATCGGAACAAGACTGTAAGTCTGAACTTACAGAAATCGATTCCGCCGCTTCATCCGGCGGATGAACTCTACGGCATCGTGCCGACCGACCTGCGCCAGCCCTATGACGTGCGCGAGGTGATTGCGCGCATCGTCGACGGTTCCGAATTCGACGAGTTCAAGCAGAATTACGGCACCACGCTGATCACCGGCTTTGCCCATCTGCATGGCATGCCGGTCGGCATGATCGCCAACAACGGCGTGCTGTTTTCCGAAAGCGCTGTGAAGGGCGCGCACTTCATCGAGCTGTGCTGCCAGCGTAAGATCCCGCTTGTCTTCCTGCAGAACATCACCGGCTTCATGGTCGGTCGAAAATATGAAGCAGGCGGCATCGCCAAGGACGGCGCCAAGCTGGTGATGGCGGTCGCCACCGCCAGGGTGCCGAAGATGACTGTCATCATCGGCGGTTCGTTCGGCGCCGGCAATTACGGCATGTGCGGCCGCGCCTATTCGCCGCGCTTCCTGTGGATGTGGCCGAACGCCCGCATCTCGGTGATGGGCGGCGAGCAGGCGGCAACGGTGCTTGCCATGGTCAAGCGCGAAGGCATCGAGCGCAAGGGCGGAGAATGGAGCGCCGAGGAAGAGGCGAAATTCAAGAAGCCGATCCTGATGAAATACGAGCATGAGGGCCATCCGCTCTATTCGTCCGCACGCCTCTGGGACGACGGCATTATCGACCCTGCGAAGACGCGCGACGTGCTGGCGCTCAGCCTGTCCGCTGCGCTCAACGCCGAAATCGAGGACACGCGCTTTGGCGTGTTTCGGATGTGAGAATGGACGGTCAACTTCGACGGCCAAACGGCGGAACTATAGCGGCAGGCCGTTGCTGCCGTGCGAAAAGGCTGAACTGTATGGGCCAATCGATTCATCAGCATAAGCGGCTTCGATTCTCAAACAGTGAACTGGCGGCGAGGCAAAATATTCGCTACTGCTTATCCAGCATGGGGCAATGGGGACGGGCTGGAAATGAAACTGAAATATTGCCAGGGAACGGCTGCTTCGATACTTTCTGTATTTCTAATATTAACAGCGACCGACGCCGGCTCGGCGGAATCGCTCGCAGGACGCAAGGGAGACGTGCGTTTTCCGCCGACCTTGGGTTCGGGCGAATGCAACGTTGCTTACAAGGGTTATGTCGCGGCGAGCGGTCATTCGGCCTACGCTACAACCTTTTATTCGCGTGTCGTCGACCTCTACATTGTCTGCGGGACGAAGCTCAACGCGCCGTCCCAGAAGGCGGCGGAAGAGACGGCGCTGCGCAATTGCCAAGCCGGCTTGACACGGTGGAAGCTCAAGACCGCGAGTGGCGGCTGCGCAATCTCGTCATCGAAATAAGCAACCAGCCGAGACTTTTTTGCGAATGGGGGAAGCAGTATGAAATCCTGGACCTGCAAAGGAGCAGCCACCTCTATAGTGGCAGGCTTGCTGATCGTGGCGGCCCCCACCGCCGCCATGGCCGGATCGCTGGCAGGCAGCAAGGGCGACGTGCGCTACCCAGTGACCATTCCTATAGGAACCACCGGGGGCTGCGGGAAGGCTTACGCAGCGTATCTCGCAGCCGCAGGCCATTCGGCTTTCGCGGCGACGCCAATCGTTCCGGCGACCGAGTACTTCGTTTGCGGCGTGAAGCTGAATGCATCGTCGCAGAAGGCGGCTGCGGAACTGGCACTGAAATCCTGTCAGGCCAGCAAAAGCAAATACAAGGTTACCGTTGCCGGCGCCTGCAGCATCGCCGCGTCCAAATAGGCCGGAAAACGCCCGGTTTTTCTCGTTGGGTAAGACAAGATGAAATCCACGAATTCCAGGCGAACAGCCATGGCGATATTGGCCGGATTGCTGACGGTCGCCGCGTGCGGCGCGGGCATGGCCGGCTCACTCACTGGA
>NZ_RZTT01000399.1 GCF_003996995.1 Mesorhizobium sp. M7A.T.Ca.US.000.02.2.1
CACATCGAGCAGGGACCGATCCTCGAGGATGAGGGCATCGACATCGGCGTCGTCACTCACGGCCAGGGCCTTAAATGGCTGCAGGTGACGCTGACCGGCAAGGAAGCGCATACGGGCTCGACGCCGATGCCCAAGCGCCGCAATGCCGGGCTCGGCATGGCGCGGGTGATCGAACTGGTGCATGAGATCGCCATGGACTACCAGCCCGATGCCGTCGGCGCGGTCGGCCACATGGAGGTCTATCCCAACTCGCGCAACATCATCGCCGGACGCACCGTCTTCACCGTCGACATCCGCTCGCCGGAAAAAGAAGTGCTGGACGCGATGGATGGCCGCATCCGCGAAGGCATCGACACGATCTGCGATGCGCTCGACATCCGCTACGAGATCGAACAGGTCGGCGCTTTCGATCCGGTGACCTTCGATGCCGGGTGCGTCAAGGCGATCCGTGATGCCGCCGAACGTCTCGGCTATTCCCACCGCAACATCGTCTCCGGCGCCGGCCATGACGCCTGCTGGATCAACCGCGTCGCGCCCACCGCCATGGTGATGTGCCCCTGCGTCGACGGCTTGAGCCACAACGAAGCCGAGGAGATCACCAAGGAATGGGCTTCGGCGGGTGCCGACGTTTTGTTCCATGCGGTGGTGGAGACGGCTGTCATCATGGAGTGAGCTTAGAATCTACCTTCCAAACGACGCTCGTAAGAAGCGCGGCAAGAACAAGGGAACAGCTAATGACCAAAGTCATCCGAAACGGCACCATCGTCACCGCCGACCGCACCTGGAAGGCCGATGTGCTGATGCAGCACGGCAAGATCGTCGCCATCGGCTCGGGCCTGCATGGCGACCATGAGTTCGACGCCACCGGCTGCTACATCATGCCGGGCGGCATCGACCCGCACACCCATCTTGAAATGCCGTTCATGGGCACCTATTCGGCCGATGATTTCGAATCCGGCACGCGCGCGGCGCTCTCCGGCGGCACGACGATGGTGGTCGATTTCTGCCTGCCGGCGCCACAGCAGTCGTTGCTCGAAGCCTTGCAGATGTGGGACAACAAGACCTCGAAAGCGTCCTGCGACTACTCCTTCCACATGGCGATCACCTGGTGGGGGAAGCAGGTGTTCGACGAGATGGCCACTGTCGTCGACAAGGGCATCACCTCGTTCAAGCATTTCATGGCCTACAAGGGCGCGCTGATGGTCGATGACGACGAGATGTATGCGTCGTTCCAGCGCTGCGCCGATCTCGGCGCGCTGCCGCTGGTGCATGCCGAGAATGGCGATGTGGTTGCCGCGCTGTCGCAGAAGCTATTGGCTGCCGGCAACAACGGCCCCGAGGGCCACGCCTATTCACGGCCGCCCGAAGTGGAAGGCGAGGCGACCAACCGCGCCATCATGATCGCCGACATGGCCGGCGTGCCGCTCTATGTCGTGCATGTCTCCTGCGAGCAGAGCCACGAAGCGATCCGTCGGGCGCGCCAGAAGGGCATGCGGGTGTTCGGCGAGCCGCTGATCCAGCACCTGACGCTGGACGAGAGCGAGTATTTCGACAAGGACTGGGACCATGCGGCGCGCCGAGTGATGAGCCCGCCCTTCCGCAACAAATTGCACCAGGATTCGCTGTGGGCGGGCCTGCAGGCGGGCTCGCTGCAGGTGGTGGCGACCGATCATTGCGCTTTCACCACCAAGCAGAAGCGTAACGGCGTCGGCGATTTCACCAAGATCCCGAACGGCACCGGCGGGCTTGAAGACCGCATGCCGGTGCTCTGGACCACCGGCGTCAACACCGGCCGGCTGACGATGAACGAGTTCGTCGCGGTGACCTCGACCAACATCGCCAAGATCCTCAACATGTATCCGAAGAAGGGCGCCATCGTAGAGGGCGCCGACGCCGACATCGTCGTCTGGGATCCCAAGCGCAAGAAAAAGATCACCTCGAAGAAGCAGCAGTCCGTCATCGACTACAACGTGTTCGAAGGGTTCGAGGTGACCGGTCTGCCGCGGTTCGTGTTCTCGCGTGGCGAACTGTCGATCCAGGAGGCCGAAATCAAGGCCAAGCCCGGGCATGGAGAATTCGTCGGCCGCGAGCCGAATGCGGCGGTCAACCGGGCGCTGTCGACGTGGAAAGAGATTTCCGCGCCGCGCAAGGTGGAACGCACCGGCATCCCGGCGACCGGGGTTTGAGCTTGCGCGGCTCGAAGAACGCCAAGAAACGGATGATTGCCGACAAACACAGCGCCGCCTTTGGGGACGTGTCGCAGTGCCGATAATTGCCGAACTCGGCGCCGCCCCTCATCCGCCTGCCGGCACCTTCTCCCCGTATACTGACGGGGAGAAGGGAGATGAACGCAACCTCGCCGCCCTTTTTTGTAACGTCGGAGATTGGCGAAATCCTCCACGAAATCGTCCTTCTCCCCGTCACTATACGGGGAGAAGTGCCCGGCAGGGCGATGAGGGGCAGCGCAAACTTCGGGCAATTGACCGGTGGGATCCTAGCCCGTCGATGCTGGCCTCACGCGACCAGCGCATCCAGTTCCGGGAGCAGGACGACGCTTTCCTGTTCGTTGGGATCGGTGCGGGCAATGACGGCCGAAGACGGGGCGCTGCTCAGATTGGCCGGCAGATGCGGCACGCCGGCGGGAATATAGAAAAGGTCGCCGGCCTTGACCACGATATGATGCTCGAGCCGGTCGCCGTACCAGGTGTGGACTTCGCCGGAGAGCACATAGATCGCCGTCTCGTGGCTCTCATGCATATGTGCCTTGGCGCGGGCGCCGGGCGGCATGGTGAGCACGTGCATGCAGATGCCGGAGGCGCCGACGGTCTCGGCGGCAATGCCGGCGAAATAGGTCAATCCCTGCTTGCCTTCATAAGTGCTTTCAGGGCGGATAAGATGACAAGTTGGTTTGGGCGACATCGGGGAAACTCCGGGCGTCGATCGAGTGGGACAAGGTCAGTGGGACAGGGCCAAATGGGACAGGGTAAGTGGAAAACAACATCGCGATAAAAGCAATCGGATTCCAGCCGCCGCAAGTACGCGAACAGGCAGGCGGCGGCCGATGACGGGGACTTCGCCAGCCGTCGTCGCGGCAAGCAAACTCGGACTGACCTTCCAGACCAATGACGGGCCGGTGCAGGCGCTGTCCAACGTCGATCTCACCATCGGTAAGGGCGAGTTCGTCTCCTTCATCGGGCCTTCGGGCTGCGGCAAGACCACGCTGCTGCGCGTCATCGCCGATCTGGAGAAGCCAACCTCGGGGACGATTTCGGTCAATGGCATGACAGCAGAGCAGGCGCGCGAGAAACGCGCCTATGGCTATGTTTTCCAGGCCGCCGCGCTGTTTCCGTGGCGGACGATCGAGCGCAATGTCGGGCTGCCGCTGGAGATCATGGGCCTGTCCAAGGCGGAGCAAGGCGAGCGTATCAAGCGCACGCTCGAGCTCGTCAACCTCTCAGGCTTCGAGAAGAAATATCCCTGGCAGCTCTCGGGCGGCATGCAGCAGCGCGCCTCGATTGCCCGTGCGCTGGCCTTCGATGCCGACCTGCTGCTGATGGACGAGCCGTTCGGCGCGCTGGACGAGATCGTGCGCGACCATCTCAACGAGCAATTGCTGGAATTGTGGGGACGCACCAACAAGACCATCTGCTTCGTCACCCACTCCATTCCGGAGGCCGTCTATCTGTCGACGCGCATCGTCGTCATGTCACCGCGGCCGGGCCGCGTCAGCGACATCATCGAATCGACACTGCCGAGAGAGCGGCCGCTCGACATCCGCGAGACGCCGGAGTTTCTGGCGATCGCAGCGCGCGTGCGCGACGGGCTGCGGGCAGGGCACAGCTATGATGATTGAGGGGGCGAACGACGGGCTCCCTCCTCTCCCCAACGGGGAGAGGGTGGCCGGAGCGAAGCGGAGGTCGGGTGAGGGGGGGGCGGCCCACCGCGCCTTCGTCATCCCAGGGCACCGCGAGGCGGCGTGCGTAAAGGGAGCGGTCAACCACCCCTTCGTCATCCTAGGGCAGAGCAGGCGCGCAGCGGCCTGCGCAGACCCTAGGATCCATGCCGTGACGCCGGCCGAAAGGCGAAAACGGTTGAGAAAACAGGCCAAGCAGGGCGAGGCACAGGGAGCCTTGTTCCGCACCGTTGTGGAGCACAGAGGTAACGGCATGGATCCTAGGGTCTGCGCCGCGTCGCTTCGCTCCTTGCTTCGCCCTAGGATGACGAAGAATGGGTATGGCCGCTCTTTGCCGTTGGGCAAAGGGGAGCGCACCTAATGGACACCTTCCGCGACAAACTCATCCCCGTCACCTCGATCCTCGCTGGGGTGGTCGTGCTCTGGTATGTTTTCGCCGTCATCCTCAACGCGCCGTTCCAGCGCGATCTCGACCGTCGCGCCGGTGAGACCTCCACGTTCAGCGAACTCATCGGCAAGACGCTGTCGCAGCCGAAGCCGACATTGCCGGCGCCGCACCAGGTGGCGGTGAATTTCTTCGAGAACACCTTCCTGCGGCCTATCACCTCGAACCGCAGCCTGGTCTACAATGCCTGGGTGACGCTGTCGTCGACGCTGCTCGGCTTTGCCTTCGGCACCGCGCTCGGCATCATCATCGCTGTCGGCATTGTCCATGTGGCGACGCTCGACCGCAGCCTGATGCCGTGGATCATCGCCTCGCAGACCATTCCCATCCTGGCGGTGGCGCCGATGATCATCGTCGTGCTGGGGGCGATCGGCATCAGCGGCCTGATCCCGAAGGCGATGATCTCGACCTATCTGTCCTTCTTCCCGGTGACTGTCGGCATGGTGAAGGGGCTGCGCTCACCCGAGATCATGCATCTCGACCTGATGCACACCTACAATGCCAGTCGTGCGCAAACCTTCTGGAGATTGCGCGTGCCGGCCTCGGTGCCGTTCCTGTTCACCTCGATGAAGGTGGCGGTGGCGGCAAGCCTGGTCGGCGCCATCGTCGGCGAACTGCCGACCGGTGCGGTCGCCGGCATCGGCGCCAAGCTGCTCGCCGGCGCCTATTACAGCCAGTCCATCGACATCTGGTCGGCGTTGGTTGCTGGGTCTGTGGTGGCAGCACTTCTCGTCATGGTTGTCGGCATTGCCGGGCGCCTCGTCGACCGCGCCATGGGCGGGAGGCCGGCATGAACCGGCTGAAACCCTCCTGGCAAGCGGTGCTGGCGATCACGCTGTGCGTGATCGCAGTGGCGCTCGGCCCGATCGCCGCGCCGAAAGTCGATGCGCTGGCGGAGCCCGCAGGGACGTTGATGTATCCCTATGCGGCGACGACCTGGCTGATCTTCGGCGAGCTGCTTGTCGCCGCTTTGATCTCGATGGCCAGAAT
>NZ_RZTT01000039.1 GCF_003996995.1 Mesorhizobium sp. M7A.T.Ca.US.000.02.2.1
GTCGGCACCGTCGAGCGCGGCCTGGATGTTGCTCGTCGCCACGATGCCGGGCTGGAGCGTAATGCCCGGCAGGTAGCGTGGATTTTCGCCACGGTCGATCGCGGCGACGGTCTCCGGGTCGCGCGCGTAAAGGCGGACGAAATGGCCGGCGCGCAGCATGGCTAAGGCCAAGGCAGTGCCCCAGGCGCCGCCGCCGAGCACGGCAACGCGCCAGCCGGTTGGCGCGGTGTCGTTGCCGCTCATTGCCCGCTCGTTCATGCCTTGGCTCCGCGCCGGCCGGAGCCGACCATCGGCGCCGAGATGCTGTCCAGCGGCCAGCGCGAGCGCGGCACGAAATCGAAGCCGTTCTCCTGCGCCATGCCGGTGCGCAGCCGCTCGATGCCGGCCCAGGCGATCATCGCCGCATTGTCGGTGCAGAGCTTCAGCGGTGGTGCAATGAAGGTGAAGCCGGTCTCGGCACAGAGTCGCTCCAGCATGATCTTGATCGTGCGGTTGGCGGCGACACCACCGGCAACGACGAGGGCCGGGTTTTTCGTGCCGGGAAATGTCTCGCGAAAGCGCGTCAGCGCGCGGGAGACGCGGTCGGCCAGCGCATCGGCCACCGCCGCCTGGAACGAAGCGCAGATGTCGGCGACGTCCTGGTCGCTCAGCGGCGCAATGGCGCTCGCCGCCTGGCGCACGGCGGTCTTGAGGCCGGAGAAGGAGAAGTCGGGCTGGGCCGAGCCCTTCATCGGGCGCGGAAAGGCAAATCGCGAGGCATTGCCGGCCTGTGCCGCCTTCTCGACATTCGGTCCGCCGGGATAGGGCAGGCCAAGCATCTTGGCGGTCTTGTCGAAGGCTTCGCCGAGCGCGTCGTCGATGGTCGTTGCCCAGCGCTGATAATCGCCGACGCCGCGCACGGCGACGATTTGCGTATGGCCGCCGGAGACCAGCAGCAAGAGATAGGGAAAGTCGAGCCCGTCGGTCAGCCTTGCGGTCAGCGCATGGCCTTCGAGGTGGTTGATGGCGATCAGCGGCTTGTTCGCCGCCGCGGCAATCGCCTTGGCCGTCATCAGCCCGACGATCAGCCCGCCGACCAGGCCGGGACCGGCGGTGGCGGCAATCGCGTCGATATCGGCGAGTGCTGTGCCCGAATCGGCAAGCGCCGCCTCGATGATGCCGTCCAGCGCCTCGACATGGGCACGCGCGGCGATTTCCGGCACGACACCGCCGAAAGCGGCATGCTCCTCGATCTGGCTGAGCACGATGTTGGACAGGATTTTTGGCGCGGCGTAGCCGTCGATGGCCACCACGCTGGCGGCGGTCTCGTCACAACTCGTCTCTATGCCCAGCACGCGGATCAATTCGTCGCTGTCCCTAAAGATTGTATCATGGGGCTTTCCCCGTTAGGAGAACCCCGGAAAAGCCTCGCTTGCCGGGGGGTTATCACGGACTGCGCGCCATGCAAACAATCTTGAGAATCGGAACACGCGGCAGCCCGCTGGCGCTGGCACAGGCGCATGAAGCACAGGCGCGGCTGATGGCCGCGCATGGCATGCCGGCGGAGGCGTTCGAGGTGGTCGTCATCTCGACCAGCGGCGACCGCATCCAGGACCGGCCGCTGTCGGAAGCCGGCGGCAAGGGCCTGTTCACCAAGGAGATCGAGGAGGCGCTGCTGGCGGGCCGGATCGATATCGCCGTGCATTCGTCGAAGGACATGCCGACGCAACTGCCCGACGGTCTCGAACTCTCGGCCTTCCTGCCGCGCGAGGATGCACGCGACGCCTTTGTCGGCAAGGCGGCGAAGACGATCGCCGAACTGCCGCGCGGGGCGAAAGTCGGCTCGTCGTCGCTGCGGCGGCAAGCGCTGATCCGCCGGATGCGGCCGGATCTCGACGTGGTGATGTTCCGCGGCAATGTGCAGACGCGGCTGCGCAAGCTCGAAGAAGGCGTCGCCGCCGGCACGATCCTGGCCTATGCCGGGCTGAAGCGGCTTGGGCTTGAGCATGTCGTCACCGACCTGATACCGCTCGATGTCTTCCCGCCGGCGCCGGGGCAAGGCGCGATCGGCATCGAAACCCGTATCGGCGACCGCGACGTCGAAAAGATGCTGGCAGCCGTCCATGATGTGCCGACCGGCCAGGCGCTGGCCTGCGAGCGCGCCTTCCTGGCGGCGCTCGATGGCTCCTGCCGCACGCCGATCGCCGGCTATGCGGCGATCGAGGCCGGAAAACTGTCATTCGCCGGGCTGATCATCTCGCCCGACGGCATGCAGTCGCACACGGTCGAGTTGCAGGGGCCGGCGCAAGACGCCGCCCGCATCGGCGGTGAAGCGGCCCGGAGCGTGCGCGCCAAGGCCGGCGAAAAGTTCTTCGACGGCTGGCTCTGAAATGCTTCGCGTCCTGGTGACCAGGCCGGAACCGGGTGCTTCGCGCACAGCGCATCGGCTTGAGGAGGCAGGTTTTCAGCCGGTTCTTTTGCCCCTGACCGAAACAAAGGCGTTGCCTGCCGCCGCCGGACTGATCCCGGACGATGCCGTCGCGGTGGCCGCCACCAGCGCCAATGCCGTGCGTCATGCGCCGGAAGAAATCATCGCGACGCTCGCCGCCTTGCCTTGTCATGCGGTCGGCAAAAGGACGGCGCAAGCGGCGCGTCGAGCGGGGTTTTTGTCGGTCAGTGAAGGCCCGGGCGATGCGGAGGCGCTGGCCGACAGTCTCGCCGCCGATTTTTCTGGAAAGACGATTGTCTACCTCTGCGGACGCGTGCGTTTTCCGGCGTTCGAACAGAGGCTCGGGACGGCGGGCGTTCGGGTCCACGCCGTCGAGACTTATGACACGCTGACAATGGGGTATTCGGACGAAGTCATCCTCGAACGCCTGTCGGGGCAACCTGCCGACGCGGTGTTGCTCTATTCAGCCAAGGCGGCGGCGGCGATGCAGACCTTGGCAAGACGGCCCGCTCTGCGCGGTCTCTTCGAAAAAACATGGGTTTTTGCGCTTTCCACTCGCATCGCGGCAGCCTTCGACGGTGTCGCCAGCGAAAGAATCCGCATTGCCGCGCAGCCCGACGAGGATGTGCTGCTGGCGCTTTTGCAGGCGCCGCGCTGAGCCGCGTCATCACACCGCCCCTTTTCACCGCTTGGTGATGTGCTAGACCCTTTCTGAACCATCATGCGCCGCCAGGCGTTGAGACGAAGCGAATTGTGCGGAGCCCAGGCATGGTCAAGACGCCGAAGATGCGACACTCGAAAAGCCGCCGCGAGCCGGTGACCTTCGATCTCGAGCCGGGCGCCGTTTCACGCATCGCCGACGAGGACGCCGCCAGGCAGGAGGCCCAGACAGACGAGGCGAAGGCCGAGGAAGCAGCGAACGCTTCGCAGCCCGAGGTTCCAGAAGAGCCGGTTCACGCCGACCAGACCGATCTCGAGCCCTGGGAGCATACCGACGCCCGGGCCGAACCGGAGCAGCCGCCGGCAGCGGCGACAAAGCCCGCTAGCGAGGCCGAGATCCCCTATCCCGGATCGTCCGACGAGCCCGGATCGTCCCACGGTCCCGGATCGTCCGATGCGCCGGCCGGCAAGACCAAAGCCTACGACTACAGTTTCGAGGACGCATCGGCGAAGCGCACGCAGACCGACGGCAACAAGGCGAAACCCGAGACACGGGACGAGAAAATGGCGCCACCCCCTGAAAAGCGCGGCGGCCTCAACGGCGTCGCCGCAGGCATCATCGGCGGCGTCATCGCGCTGGTCGGCGCCGGCGGGCTGCAATTTGCCGGTCTGCTTGGCGCGCCGGGTTCCGGTGCCGGCGTCTCGCTCGATAGCGTCAACGGCGACATCGCCTCGCTGAAGACCGAAATCGCCGGTTTGAAGGACGCCGGCGGCAACGGTGATGGAGCGGCCAAGATGGTCGGCCTGTCCTCGGGCCTTGAACAGGTCAAGGCCGATGTGGCGGCGCTGAAATCGGCTGTCGAGAAAGGTGGAGCAGGCGACGCGGCCGGGGTCGCCGCACTGGGCGACAAGGTCGCGCAGATCGAGACGGCGGTCGCCGCCCTCGGCAAGGCCGGCAGCTCGGCGCCGGTCGATCTCGGTCCGCTCAACGAGAAACTGGCTGGCCTCGACGCGCTGGTGAAGTCGGCCGGCGAGGCTACGACGGCGCAGGAGGGCCGGCTGACAGCGCTGGAGCAGTCTGTGTCGCAGCTGTCCGGCAAGGTCGAGGCGGCGGCGGGGCAGCCGAAGGTCGCGCTTGCCATCGCGGCGTCGGCCTTGAAGGCGGCGCTCGAGCGTGGCGGGCCGTTTTCGGCCGAACTCGAAACCCTCGCGGCAATTTCGCCCGATGCGCCGCAGCTTGCGGCACTGCGCCCCTATGCTGAAAAGGGCGTTCCGACCCGCGCCGAGATCGCATCGCAGGCTGATGCCGCCGCCAATGCCATGGTCACTGCCGCGACGCCCGTCGATGAGAATGCCGGCTTCCTGCAGAATCTGATGTCGAGCGCCGAATCGCTGGTCAAGGTCAGGCCGATCGGCGCCGTCGAAGGCGCCGGCGCACCGGAAACCGTCGCGCGCATGGAGGCGGCGGTCAACCAGGGCGACTACGCGAAGGCACTCAGCGAGTATGAAACGCTGCCCGAGGCCGCCAAGGCCGCTGGCGCGGACTTTGCCGGCAAGCTGAAGGCACGCATCGAGGTCGAAACCCAGGTCGATGCGCTGATCTCGGGCGCGATGAAGGCATGAGGGCAACACAATGATCCGCCTGCTCGCCTTCCTCATCGTCGTTTTCGCGCTCGGGCTGGGCTTTGCCTGGCTGGCCGACCGGCCGGGCGACATGGTCGTCACTTTTAACGGCTATCAATACCAGGTCAGCCTGATGGTGGCGGCGGTGGCCGTCGTTGCCGTGGTCGCCGCGGTGATGATCCTGTGGTGGCTGCTCAAGTCGCTGTGGAACAGCCCCTACACCATCTCGCGCTATTTCCGTGTCCGCCGCCGCGATCGTGGCTATCAGGCGCTGTCGACCGGCATGATTGCCGCCGGCGCCGGTGATGGCGCGCTGGCCCGCAAGAAGACCAAGGAAGCCGCCAAGCTGATCCGTTCCGACCAGGAGCCGCTGATCCACCTGCTGGAAGCGCAGGCGTCGCTGCTCGAAGGCGATCATGAAAGCGCGCGACAGAAATTCGAGAGCATGCTCGACGATCCCGAGATGCGGCTGCTGGGCTTGCGCGGGCTTTATCTGGAAGCCGAACGGCTCGGCGACCGCAACGCCGCCAGGCATTATGCCGGCCGCGCCGCGGTGATGGCGCCGCAGCTGGCCTGGGCGGCGGAATCGACGCTGGAAGAGTTGACCGCGCGCGGCGACTGGGACGGCGCCCTGAAACTGGTCGACGCGCAGAAATCGACACGGCAGATCGAGCGCGATGCCGCCAACCGCCGCCGCGCCGTGCTGTTGACCGCCAAGGCGCAGGCGCTTGCCGACAGCGACCCCGCCGCTGCCAGGACGGCGGCGATCGAGGCCAACAAGCTGCGGCCGGACTTCGCGCCCGCCGCCGTTGCCGCCGCGGCCGCACTGTTCAAGCAGAACGATGTGCGCAAGGGCTCGAAGATACTCGAGGCAGCCTGGAAGGCCGAGCCGCATCCGGAGGTCGCCGAGCTTTATACCCATGCAAGGCCGGGCGACGCCGTGCTCGACCGCCTCAACCGGGCGAAGAAGCTGCAGGAAATGAAGAAAAACCACGCCGAATCGTCGATGACGGTGGCGCGCGCCGCGCTCGACGCGCAGGATTTCTCGACCGCCCGCCGCGAGGCCGAGGCGGCGATCCGGATGGACCGCCGCGAGGGCGCCTATCTGCTGCTCGCAGACATTGAGGAGGCCGAAACCGGCGATCAGGGCAAGGTGCGGCAGCTGCTGTCCCGGGCGGTGCGGGCGCCGCGCGATCCGGCCTGGGTCGCAGACGGCGTGGTATCGGAACGCTGGGCGCCGGTGTCGCCGATCACCGGCCGGCTCGACGCCTTCGAGTGGCGTGCGCCGATGGAGCGTCTCGGCCAGTTGATCGACAGCCATGACGACATGCCAGCCGGTGCGGCGCCGGTCATCGAAGCATTGGCAAAGCCGACGAGCGAAAAAGGGCCGATCGAGGTGATCGATGACGCCGGTGGCGAGACGTCGGCGGGCAAGCAAGCTGAAAGTCGCGAAGAAGATCATGTCAGGCCGATCACGGCAGCGGCCTTCGCCGCGGTGCCGAGCGATGCCGAGGGCGTCGATCCGGCCGAGGAGCTTGCGCGGTTGCCGGACGATCCCGGCGTCGATCCGGACGAGGAAGCGGAGAAATCGCCGCGCCGGTTTCGGCTGTTTTGAGTTGGGCAGGCCGTCAGGCCGTTGGGGTATGGATCTATGTTTGAACGCGTTCTGTCGTTTCTCAGGGATTTGCCGGCCGGCGCCGGCACGCGTGCCAGCACGGACGATCCGCGCATCGCCGCCTCGGCGCTGCTCTACCATGTGATGAATGCCGATGGCGTGCGCCAGGATGTCGAGTGGGAACGGTTCAAGGCGGTGCTGGCGGAGAGCTATTCGATCAGCGGCACGGAACTTGAGGCACTTGCCGCCGCCGGCGAGCGGGCCGACAATGAGGCGATCGATCTCTATGCCTTCACCAGTGTCCTGAAGCGGCATCTCGATGCCGATGCGCGCAAGGCCTTCATCGGCCTGATGTGGGAAATCGTCTATGCCGACGGCGAGTTGCACGAGCTCGAGGACAACACCGTCTGGCGCGTCGCCGAGCTGATCGGCGTCGAACGCCATGATCGCGTCGAGGCGCGCCGCAAGGCAGCGGCGCACGCGCCCGGCGCCACCGGAACATCGAGCGACGAATAGGATCTCCGCCTTCCCATGCCGCGTCAAACGAGTTCGAAGCCAAAGATACTGATCGTGCTGCATCAGGAGAGTTCGAGCCCAGGGCGTGTCGGCCACATGTTGCTGGAAGAAGGGTTCGACCTCGATATCCGCCGGCCGCCGCTTGGCGACGCCTTGCCCGAAACACTGGACGGCCACGCCGGCACGGTGGTGTTCGGCGGTCCGATGAGCGCCAATGACGAGGACGAGTTCGTTCGCCGCGAGACCAACTGGCTGGAAATACCGCTAAGGGAGAACCGGCCATGTCTCGGCATCTGTCTCGGCGCACAGATGCTGGTCAACTATCTCGGCGGCAAGGTCGAAGGACACGGCGAAGGGCTGGTCGAGGTTGGCTGGTATCCCCTGAAAGCGACCGAAGCCGGCAAGCAACTGATGCACTGGCCGGAGATGGTCTATCAGTTCCACCGCGAGGGTTTTTCGCTGCCCAGGGACGCGACGCTGCTGGCGACGGCCGAAACCTATCCCAACCAGGCCTTTCGCTACGGCGACAATGCCTGGGGCATCCAGTTCCATGGCGAACTGACCAGGGTGATGATGCAGCGCTGGGTGGTGCGCGGCGCGCATCGCTTCGAATTGCCCGGTGCCCAGCCCGGCCGCGATCATCTCGGCGGCCGGCTGATCTGGGACATGCATCTCAAGCGCTGGCTGGACGAGTTCCTGCGGATGATTTTCGGCAAGCCGAGCAGATAGCTAATGCATGTCGCCCAAAAGTGACCTCTGGGAAAACGACATGCATAAAACAAGACCTAAAGCGCGGCGCGTGAATCTGTTTCGACGCGACGCGCTTTAAGGTTCGAGCACCGGCCGCAGGAAGCTGCGCTCGTAGCTGAGAATGCTGCGATTGCGTTTTTCCATTTCAAACACTTCCTGGCATTCCGGGTCGGCAGCCATACGCTTGCGATAGACCTCGTAGTCGGCGAGGCTCGGGAAGCTGAACATGGCAAAAGCGATATTGCTCGCCCCCTCGCTCGGAAGGAAATAGCCGTGATGGTTTCCGCCGAGGCGGTTGACCAGAGCTATCCAGCGACGGCCATAATCTTCGAACTCGGCAAGCTTGTAGGGGTCGATGACATATTTCAGGTAGCAAGTGATCATGAGAGCTCCTGTGGCACGGGGGCGGGGCATTTTGGCTTGTCAACTGAAGGAAGATCAGTTGCGTCCGTCGAGATGGCGCACCTTGCGCAGTTGCGGGAACAGCACCATCCACAGGCCCGCTACGGCGATGGCGCCGATGCCGCCGATCACCACGGCCGGCACCGTGCCGATCAGTGCGGCCATCGTGCCGGCGCGGAATTCGCCGACCTCGTTGGAGGCGCCGACAAAGACCTGGTTGACGGCGTTGACGCGGCCGCGCACCTCGTCGGGCGTCCACAGCTGAATTAGCGTTTCCCTGATGTAGACGCTGAACATATCGGTGGCGCCAAGGAAGACCAGCGCCACGATCGACAGCCAGGTGATGGTGGAAAGGCCGAACAGCACGGTGAAGGCGCCGAACGAGGCGGCGGCGACCAGCATGATCATGCCCGCGTGGTTGCGAAGCGGATGCCCGGCCAGCCAGATGGCGACGCAAATGGCGCCGATGCTGGGCGCCGAGCGCAGCAGGCCGAGGCCCCAGGGGCCGAGCTGGAGGATGTCGCGCGCATAGACCGGCAGCAGCGCCGAGGCGCCGGACAGGAGCACGGCGAACAAATCGAGCGAGATGGCGCCGAGCACGATCTTCTCGCTCCAGATGTAGCTGAACCCGCCGAGCAGGTGCTGCATCGTCGGCTTTTCCGACTCGGTCCGCTGCGACGGCTTCGGGATGGTGAAGATCAGCAGCCCGGACACGAGCATCAGGACGGCCGCGGTTCCGTAGGCCGCTTCCGGCGACACGCCGTAGAGCAGGCCGCCGGCGACCGGTCCGACGATGGTCGCCGTCTGCCAGGCCGATGAATTCCAGGCGATGGCGTTGGCGAAATCCTGAGGCGGCACCAGATTGGCGAACAGCGAGGCGGAGGCCGGACCGAAAAAGGCGCGGGCGACGCCGAACATGGCAAGCACGCAGAAGATCGGCAGCGGCCCGCTGATGCCGCGCAGCGTCAGGACCAGCAGCGCCAGCGCGCACATCGCCTCCACCACGACCGCCAGCGCCATGATCAGGCGGCGGCCGAAGCGATCAGCGACGACGCCGGTGACCAGCACCAGAAGCAGCGACGGCAGGAACTGGACGATGCCGACAAGGCCGAGATCGAGCGGGTCACGGGTCAAATCGTACATCTGCCAGCCGACCGCGACGGACACGATCATGGTGGCGAATGTGGTGAGGAAACGCGCCGCCCAATAGCTCAGGAAGGATCGATGGCGGAACGCGGCATAGCGCTGGTCCGGCGATATCTGTTCTGCTGTCATGATTTAAGAGGCCCCGTTCGAATGGCATCAGCTGGCGGGGCACTTCCACGATGGGCGCTGGTCCGGCTGGCGGAACTTTTAGCTCAGTTCGCAGCGGATATGCGTCAAAATCAGTGCTGGATCAAGGAATTTTCAGCCTTCTCCGTCGCCAGCACGCGTAAGTTACTGCCGCAGCGCGGCGGAGATGGCATCAAGGCCGCCGCGCAATTCGGCTTCCGTCGGCCAGCCAAAGCCGACGCGGAAGAAGCGTTTTTCCATCTCGAACCAGTGGCCGGGTCCGACATAGGCGCCATGGTTTTCCAGCAGGTTCACATAGAACCGGTCGAGGTCGAAGCCGGGTTCGACATTGAGGCGCGGAAAGCCTACGACACCCCCTTCGGGCCGCACCCAGTCGACCAGCGGTTCGCGATCGATCCAGGCCTGGACGATGTCGCGACGCTTCGCCATTTCAGGCAGCAATGTCGCCAGGAAGGCGTCCCGGCGTTCGAGCATGCCGCGGGCGATGCCTTCGTCGATAACGCTGCCGCAGATGCCGATCTGCTCCTTGGCGGCGAGGAATTTCTCTTGAAGCTCAGCGTCCCGGGTGATCAGCCAGCCGATGCGGATGCCGGGAATGCCGAAGGCCTTGGACAATGACGAGACGCTGATCGCCTTCGGGCTCAGTGAGGCAGCCGTCGGCAGCCGCCGGCGGTAGGAAAGGTCGCGATAGGTCTCGTCGACCAGCAGACGGCAGTTGCTGCTTTCGGCAAGCGCCACCAGCGCATCGAGCTCGGTTCGGCTCATCATCGTGCCGGTCGGGTTGTGCGGGCAGGTGACGCTGATCAGCTTCGTGTCCGGCCGCAGCGCCGCCTTGACGCGTTCGACATCGATGGCGAAGCCTTCCTCGAAGGCCAGGTCGACAAAGCTGATGGCGCAGCCGATCGCCCTTGGGGTTTCGATGTTAGTGGCGTAGTTGGGCCTGATGACGACGAGATGGTCATTGGCCGACAGCAGCGAGGTCGAGATGATGAACAGCGCGCCGGCGGCACCGGCGGTGACCAGGACATCATCGGGTGAAATGCCGGCGTCCTGCGCCGATATCAGCGCGCGCAACGCCTTGTCGCCGCGATGCTCGCCATAGAAAAGCGTGAGATCGGGCAGCGACAGGCCGATGTCGGAAAGTTTTTGGTCGGCGATCGAACTTTCGGAGAGATTGTAGCGGATACGGTCATAGCCGTACTCTTCCGGCGCTTCTTTCTCGATCACCATCCTGGTGTAGTTCATGGCTCGCTCCCCTAGAGCAGTTCACCGTTCACGGAAACGGCGACCCGCTCTAACTCCTTGTTTTTAGGCAATTCCGGACGGAAAACCGTTTCACAATTTTCCTGGAATTGCTCTAGGAACCCGTCCACCTATCCAAGCCATAAAAATAGGAAGCCTGCCAAGGCGAATTCGCCGGCAGGCTTCTGTTCCAGTCGTCCTAACTGTTGGCTCAGGACTGAATGTTCAGGCCGAGGCCTTGGCCTTCCTGCCCTTGGCGGGTGCCTTCACGGGGGCAGCCTTGCGGCCGAGGCCGATGGATTTCGCCAGCAGCGAACGCGAGGCCGCGTAGTTGGGAGCGACCATCGGATAGTCCGACGGCAAGCCCCATTTGGCGCGATAGGCGTCCGGCGTCAGGCCGAAATGCACGCCCAGGTGACGCTTCAGCGATTTGAACTTCTTGCCGTCTTCGAGGCAGATGATGAAATCGGGTGTCACCGACTTCTTGGGGTTGACAGCCGGGACCAGGGGGGCAGCCACCGGGACCGCAGGCTTGCCGAGCGCGTTTATCGAGGCGCTGACGCTGGCGATGAGGTCGGCCAGGCCGGAGGCGGGCAAGCGGTTCTTCTCGACGTAAGCGGACACGATGTGAGCGGTCAGTTCGAGCAGATCGATGTCTTTACGGGCACTGTTGCTATCGTCGGTCACTCTATTTCTCCGTCTACAGCGAATGACCTGAAAATCGGATTCGACTTCCGGAAGGGATCATGCGCGAAATCAAAATGCTATGGCGTCCTTCGTGCGTCCACGGAACGAATGGCGTTGTTGTAGCGCGGAATTCCTAGTCGGCAAATCTGCGCATTGCAACGACTTGATGGCAGATCACACGTTATTTTGAACAACTATATTAAACAATAACAGTATCAGACTATCAGCGCCTTGTCGCGCCACAAACGAAACCCGCCTTCGAAGGCGCGTGTGTTGTCGCCGCGCCTGGAGTCGGCGGGCAATTCATCGAGCTTGTCGACGTTGCCGCCGCCAATCACGACATAGTCCGGCTGCATAGCGGCACGGAGCCGGTCGACGACGTCGAAGACGTATTTGCGCCATTTCTTCTTGCCGCGCTTTTCCAGGCCGCGTTCGCCGACATAATCCTCGAAACTCTTGCCCTTCTTGTAGGGCAGATGCGCGAGTTCCATCGGTTGGGCGACGTTGTCGGCAATCATCGCCGCACCGAGACCGGTGCCGAGCCCGAGGAACAGCATGCGCCCGCCCTCGTAGCTGCCGATGGCCTGCATCAGCATCATTGACCACTTTCACCGGTTTGCCGAACGCGCCCGCAAAGTCGAATCCAGCCCAGCCCTTGCCGAGATTGGCGGGGTCGGCGAGCGGCCTGTTGTGATTGACCGGGCCGGGATAGCCCATCGAGACGACGTCGTAGGACAGGCCTTGGGCGAGCTTGTTGACCACGTCGATCATCTGCTGCGGCGTCAGGTCCGGTCCGGAGTCGGCGCGGCGCTCCTCGCCGCCGGCGCTGGTAAGAATCTTGACGTGCGAGCCGCCGATGTCGATCGTGAGCACGATCTTTTCAGTATCCGGCTTCCCGGTGCCCGATGCAGGTTGCTTCACCGCCTTGGCCATCGTGTGGTCCTCTCACTTCACCGGATCGATCCAGCCATTGGGCGGCCCGAACCCGGCCATGACGTCCGCGGGTCCCCATGTGAGCGGCTCGTAGAGATGCGGCGGGGTGGTGTCGCCAAGCACCGGGCCGACGATGCGCCAGGCCAGTTCGCTGGCGTCCTGGCGGGTGAACAACTGCCCGTTGCCGTTCATGGCGTCGCCGATCAAACGCTCATAGGGCGGCATGTCGCCCTTTGAGTCGTCGAGCGCCGTCAGTTCGACCTGCTCGCCGATCATGTCGTCGCCCGGCGCCTTGCGCTGGGCTCCGATAGCGATCACCACCTGTGGGTCGATGCGGAAGCGGACGTAGTTCTGGTCGGCGGGCTTGATCGGGTCGAAGACATCGAGCGGCGGCCGCTTCAGCCGCACCACCACTTCGGTGACATGCACCGGCATGTTCTTGCCGGCGCGGATGAAGAACGGCACGTCCTGCCAGCGCCAGGTGTCGACGAAGAAACGCACCGCCGCGAAGGTCTCGACCGGCGAGTTCGGCGCCACGCCGGGCTCGGCGAGATAGCCGGTGAACTGGCCACGCACGACATCGTCTTTGGTCAGCGTCCTGATCGCGCGCAGCACTTGCACCTTCTCATCGATCAGGTCGTCGGCGGACCGGCCGACAGGCGGCTCCATGGCAAGCAGCAA
Source organism: Mesorhizobium sp. M7A.T.Ca.US.000.02.2.1 (assembly GCF_003996995.1). Taxonomy (GTDB): domain Bacteria; phylum Pseudomonadota; class Alphaproteobacteria; order Rhizobiales; family Rhizobiaceae; genus Mesorhizobium. The sequence goes on from NZ_RZTT01000039.1 coordinate 12,831, forward strand.
CAGGATGTTGAGCAGATGGTTCTCGATGACGTCCCTGATGCAGCCGACATCGTCATAGAAGCGGCCACGTCCCTCGACGCCGAAATCCTCGGCCATGGTGATCTGCACGCTCTCGACGTAGTTGCGGTTCCAGATCGGCTCGAGCAGCGAATTGGCGAAGCGGAAATAGAGCAGGTTCTGGATCGCTTCCTTGCCCAGGTAATGGTCGATGCGGAAGATCGACTGTTCGTCGAACACCAGATGCAGGACCCGGTTCAGCCAGCGCGCCGATTGCAGATCGTGACCGAAGGGCTTTTCCACCATCAGCCGCGCGCCATGCGCCGTGCCTGATTGCTCCAGCCCCTGGACGACGGTCTCGAACATGGTCGGCGGCACCGCCATGTAATGCAGCGGCCGCTGCGCGGTGCCGAGGGCGCTCTTCAGTTTCTCGAACGTCGCTCCGTCACGGTAGTCGCCGCTGACGTAGCGCAGCAGCGAGGCGAATTTGGCGAACGCTTTCTCGTCGATCTTGCCGAGCGCATTGACGATGCCGTCACGCGCGCGCGCCTGCAATTGCTTGAGGTCCCAGGCATCGAAGGCGACGCCGATCACCGGTTCGGTGAGCGTGCCCTTGGCGACCATCTGGTAAAGGGCTGGAAATATCTTCTTGTGGGCGAGGTCGCCGGTTGCCCCGAAGAGCACCAGCGTGTCGGACCGTTCCTGGCTCATGCGCGTGTCTCCCCCCGTGTCGTCACTTGCCGGCCTTCGGCTTCTCGACATGGCCGCCAAAGGCATAGCGCATGGCGGAGAGCAGCTTGTCGGCGAATTCGGATTCGCCCTGCGAGGAGAAGCGGTCGAACAGCGCCGAGGACAGCACCGGAGCCGGCACGCCGGTGTCGATCGCCGCCTTCAGCGTCCAGCGGCCTTCGCCGGAATCCGAGACGCGGCCGCCGAAATTCACCAGGCCCGGATCGCTTTTCAAGGCGCCGGCCGTCAAGTCGAGCAGCCAGGAGCCGATAACGCTGCCATGCCGCCAGACCTCGGCCACCTGGGGAAGGTCGATGTCGAACTGGTAATATTGCGGGTTTTCCAGCGGACTGGTCTCGGCGTCCGCCGTCCGTTGCCGCTTGCCAGCATTGGCCGACTTCAGGATGTTCATGCCTTCGGCATAAGCGGCCATGACGCCATACTCGATGCCGTTGTGCACCATCTTGACGAAGTGGCCGGCACCGCTCGGTCCGCAATGCAGATAGCCAAAGGGCGCGGTGCCGGCATCGCTGGGCGGATTGGCGCCGACGTCGGCGCCCGGTGCCAGCGTGGCGAAGATCGAATCGAGGTGCTGCACCGCCACGTCGGGGCCGCCGATCATCAGGCAGTAGCCACGCTCCAGGCCCCAGACGCCGCCGCTGGTGCCGACATCGACAAGATGGATACCCTTGCCGGCCAGTTTCGCGGCCTGGTCGACGGCGTCGTGGTAGTAGGAATTGCCGCCGTCGATGACGATGTCGCCGGGCTCCATCAGGGCCGCCACCTGGTCGATGATCCTGCCGGTGATCGCCGCCGGCAGCATCAGCCACACGCAGCGCGGCTTGGCCAGCTTGCCGACAAATTCTTCCAGCGAGGCCGCCCCTGACGCGCCATCGGTCACCAGGGCCGCGACGCTGGCCGGGTTGATGTCGTAGACGACGCATTCGTGGCCGTCGCGCATCAGGCGCCGGACCATGTTGGCGCCCATCCGGCCCAGTCCCATCATTCCGATCTGCATGGTTTCGTCCCTGTTTTCTACGAGATTTGCGGGGTTATCGAGGGAAGGTCTACTGGCTGTGATCTACTGGCCATCTTGGTCGCCCGATATGACGGAGAAGTCGACATTCTCCCAATCGCCGGTCCCGGGCCAGAAAAAAGTGAAGAGCAGCGTGCTTCCCTCGGGGAGGCTTGCCGCAGGCAGATCGGCAAGATGGATGCCGAAGGCGTTCTCCACCGTATGGCTGTCGTGGGTGGTCGCCCAGTTGTCGGTGCTCCAGTGGACCGTAGCCGGGTCCAACAATTCGACGCGCAACGTCTTGCCCTCCGGCATGGTGCGGATCTTGTTGTTGAACCGCCAGGTTCTGAACGGCGATACGGTCTTGTCCTCGATATAGCGCTTGACGCCTTGCGGCGGCATGTCGAAGACCGCGCCGTCGCGCAGCGAGCGCAGCAGCTTGATATGCTCCGAATGTGCCCAGACCAGCGGCATGGCGCTGCCCGAGGGGCGGCCATGCAGCAGTTCGCGTTCCGGCAGATCGGCGCCGTCCCAGACCTGCTCCGGCAACAGGCCGCCCGGTCCGGCCGAGCCTTCCAGCGCTGCCAGCAGGCTGGCTGCCTTTTCCTCGTGTCCAGCCGCCAGCTCATAGTGGGCACGTTCGCCGGCCAGCAGCGGCCAGGGGCGACCCTGGCCGGTGCCGTCGAACGGCGCGCCGTCTTCGTGCTCGCCGTAGCCATCGCCGTTGTAGCGGTACCAGAGCGGCCCTTGCGGCAGATCGCAGCGCAATTGCGCGTCGATGACCTTGACCGTGTCTGTCATGCGCGGATCGTCGGCCGCCCGCAGACCGAAGCGGACAAGTGCCAGTGCATCCGGGCTGACGATTTCCTCGGGCGGCCGGTCGGTGTCGCCGGGCGGCCGGTTCTTGATCGGGACATAGCCGTCCTTCGGCGAACCGGCCTCGGCGCTGTCGGGTGGTGCTACGCGGACATAGTAGCCTTCGACGCCGACTTGACTGCAGATCGCCGTGCCGGTGACGTAGGTCCAGCGCTCGACCTGGTCGTTCCAGACGTCTGATGTCTCGCGCAGATAGGTCGCGGCGTCTGTCTTGCCGCAGGCGTCGAGCAGGTCTGCCGCGGCAAGCAGTGCGGCGATTTCGACGGCGAGCGTGAACGGGTTGTAGCCGGCATCCTCTTCCCAGCGGTCCTCGCCGGTGACGGGTCCGTTGCGCACGACATAGCCGGCGGCGCGCTCGATCATCGGCAGGAAGGTCATGAGCCTGGCGCGCGGCAAATGGCCGGCGCGGCGCAAAGCGTCGGCCAGCAGCAGCGGAAAGGCGCATTCGTCCATCTGGATGCCGGGCCAATAGGCCGATCCGTCGAGCCAGGCGTTCTGCGGCCAATGGCCGTCCGGCTGCTGGATGGAGCTGAGGTAATCGAGGATTTGCAGGGCCGAGGCGGCATCGCCGGCAGCAAGAAAGCCGCCCGCCGTCTCGACCAGATCGCGCGGCCAGACCAGATGGTAGCCGCCGAGGTCGTCGTCACCCCTGTTGAAGCCCCACGGGATCGACAGGCTGGCGACCGCGGCGCCTGGCGTCGCGATCGACCGGTGCGTCGCCAGTACCGCCGTCGAGACGCGATAGAAGTTGATCCCGGGCACCGCGTGCCGGTCGTCCAGCGGCAGCAAGCCCTTTTGAGCGCCAGTTCTGAAGATAGGATTTCGCCGCGGGTTCAAAACCCTGCTTCAGGCTGGCGAAAGCATGTTCCGCGGCCTCGTCCGATGTCGCGCCGAACCCAAGCGCCAGCAAGGCCTTGGTCTCTGTGGCGGAAAAGCCGATCTCGCCCGTCAGCGCGACATTGCCGTCCTCGGCCCGCTGGTATGCAGCGTCGAGCTCACCGGTGTCGTGGAGTTGCTGCCAACCGTCGGAAAAACCGACATAACCGGCCGAGCCGGTGCGCCAGGGCTGCGACGAGGCCAGCGCCAGGCAAGAGCCGCGCCCCGAGGCGAACAGCACGGGCTTTCCCTCGTGCTCGCCGACCCAGGCGGTGTTGCCCATGCCGGCATTGACCAGATGCGGCGCCAGAAGCGCGTAGACGCGGTAGTCGCCGGGCACCCCTTTCAGCGCCGTGAAGGTGATTTCCTGCAGCAGTGCCGGGCGCGCCGGGTCGGCGAGGATGCGCTTTTCGATCCGCCAGGCGCCGTCATCAGCCGTGTTGACCAGCCTGTAGGCGGGCACGCCGTCCTCGAACGGTTCGATCGTATGCACGGCATCGCGTTTCTCTTCCGAAAAATAGCCGCCGGGACCGGTGACGATCAAGCCGAGGTCGCGGGTGCAGGCGCTGTCGACGCGCGGATAGTAGACTTCGTTGAGGATGCCGTGGCTGATCGTAAACCAGATCCGGCCGGCCGGCGAAAGCGACGTTCCGACGCCACTCTTGGCGCTTGATGTCCAGCGCGCCGGGATCCCCGGGGCGCCCGGAGCAACGTTTTGCGTCACTGGCATTCTGTTTCGGTCTCCTGGCCTCCTCCCTAGACCAGGACGCGAACCCTTTACAATCATTGCACCGCAAGTTGATCGGCCGGTCCAACGGCAGGGCAACGAACTCGGGCTGACGGGTTTCTTCGGAGCCTTCGCCCGCCATTGGCTGACGGAGCATCAAGCAAACAACCCGCCTGTGCGGCGGGTCACTGGCGCAAATCAGCACCATGGACAAAAATGTACCATAGGTGAGGTCACCGAGTCAAGAAAAAATTCCTATAGTCAACGGCGCCGTCGTTGACAGCGGCGGCGGCATGCGTCCACTATTTCGCGGCACGGGAGGATCGTGAAAGCAATGGCGGAAGTGTCCCTGGTCCTGATCGACCGGCTGCTGGCGATATCGCGGGCGCTTGCCGGCCATATCGATCCCGGCACGGCGTTCCGCGCGACCGCCATCGAGATCGGCACGCTCATCCCGCACGACCATATCGATCTGGCTGTGCTGTCTCACGATGGGCGCATGCATGCCTGCTACGAAGCCGGTTTCCACACCAGTTGGAGCGAGCTCGCCCAGCATCCGGTGGAAGGCAGTCCGATTCGCTTCGTGTTGTGGGGCAAGACGCCTTACCTGTTGTCGGACAACGCGCTTGTCGACGACCGTTTTCATTTTGCCGGCGCTTTCGACGAGCCGATTTTCGCGGCCAAGCTGCGCAGCCGCATCATCGTGCCGCTCAGGGCGCGCGGTAGCGTCATCGGCGCGCTCAACATCAGTCGGCACGAAATCGGCTGCTACACGCTTGCCGATGTCGCGGTCGCCCAGCAATGCGCCGATCTGATCGCGCCCTATATCTTCGCGCTGATCCAGACCGAGGAGGCGCGCCGCGCCATGCTGGCCGAGAGCGAGGCGCGCAACCGCGTCGAACTGCTGCGCGTAGGCGCCTCGCAATTGACCGAGGGCATGGAGCGCGAACGCCGCCGCATGGCCATGGACCTGCACGACCAGACGCTTGCCGATCTCGCCCGCATCGCGCGCCAGCTTTCGGCCTTGCGCGGCCAGGGCGTGGCGCGGGCAGCGCAGCTTGCCGACCTCGAGCAGGAGGTCGCCGGCTGTCTGACGGAACTGCGCCACATCGTCGACGCCATGCGGCCGAGCGTGCTCGAACTGTTCGGCCTGCGCGATGCGGTCGAAGCGCATCTCAACCGCAGTGTCAGCAAGGCCAAGCCGCCGATCGCCGTGCGCATCGCCGACACCAGCGACGGCGGCGCCGACAGTTTGCCGGAGCCAGTGCGGACCGCGCTCTACCGGATCGTGCAGGAAGCGATCAACAATGCCGTTCGCCATGCCGCGCCGCACCGCATCGACGTGCTGCTGGCGTCGACCGCGAGCGTGCTGCGGGTGATCGTGACGGATGACGGCCAGGGCTGCGGCACCGTCGACCCGGCTGCGTATGGCGGCATCGGCCATATGCACACGCGGGCAGCCCTTATCGGGGCGCGGCTGCGCATCGGCCAGGCCGGCCGCAAGAACGGCGGCACCCGTGTCGTCGTCGAGATCGACCGCCAGCCGTCGCGAGAATTGGCGGCGGCTGCAGCGGTGCCTGGCGAGTTCGCCGTATCGGAGGCCATGTGATGCTTGTGATGATCGCCGAGAATGACGGGCTGCACCGTAGCTTCGCGCGGCGGACGGTGGAGCAGCTGTGGCCCGGCGACGTCGAGGTGATCGAAGCGAGCGACGGCGAGGACGCCATCAACCTGGCGGCCGAACGCGAGCCACTGCATGTCGTGCTCGATTTGCAGATGCCCAAGGCGACGGGAATCGAAGTTGCCAAGGCGATCTGGAACCGTCGCGCCGGCACGCACATCCTGTTCTGGTCGAATTTCGCCGACGAAGCCTATGTGCGCGGCGTGGCGCGCATCGTGCCGCCCGGTTCGGTCTACGGCTATGTGCTCAAATCGGCGACGGAGGAGGGCATGCGGTCCGCGCTGCGCGGGGTTTTCCGCGAAGGCCACTGCATCATCGACCGCGAAATCCGCGGCATCCAGCACCGCGTGCAGGACAAGTTCGAGGGCATCACCGACGGCGAATATGAGAGCCTGATCGACATCGCGCTCGGCCTGACCGACCGGGCGATCGCGGCGCGGCGCGGCCTGTCGATCCGTGGTGCGCAGAGCCGCATCAAGCACTGCTACGACAAGCTCGGCATCGTGCCGGCGGAGGACGGCGCCGGCGATGCTTCCGTGTTCAACTCGCGGACACGGGCGATCTATCTCGCCATGGCGCGTGGCCTGATCAACATCGACGCACTGCGCCGCGAACAGGACCGGCTCGATGCCTGGCTGGCGGAGCACTGAAACAGCGGCGGCCACGCCCCGGAACTTCGGAAGGTCAGGCGCATTGCTAGTGAACGCCAACTCAATGCCTGCGGACCCGAAGTGCGACCCTCAATCACAGATTCATGGCATCTGGTGCGTGAAAGCATAGTCGGCTTCATCAACGACAATGCGCTTAGCCATGGTGCTGCGATGGCTTTCTATGCCACCACCTCGCTGGCGCCGATCTTGCTGATCGTGGTTGCGATTGCTGGTCTCGTCTTCGGCCACGATGCCGCACAATTGGCCTTGTCCGCGCAGATATCAGGGCTCATGGGGCCGGAAAGCGCCGATCTCCTGAAGACTGCGCTGGAAAGTGCATCCGACAGCCTGTACGGCACCTGGGCCGCGATCATAGGGCTGGTCACCTTGCTGGTGGCCGCGTCTGGTGTCTTCGGCGAAATGCAGCAGTCGTTGAACACAATCTGGAAGATCGAACCGCAAGGCAATTCCCTGTCGCGTCTGGTGCGGGCACGGGCCGCCAGCCTGGGGTTGGTGGCCGCACTCGGTTTCCTGTTGCTGGTCTCTCTCATCGCAAGCGCCGCGATTTCGGCACTGGGGGATTTCATCAACGCCTATCTGCCGTTCGGAACGATCATACTCAGCGGAATCAATGGCGTCGTTTCGTTTGCACTTATCTCCGTGATGTTTGCCGCCATCTACAAGGTTTTACCCGATCGAACCCTGGAATGGCGCGATGTGGCAATTGGCGCTGTCGGGACCGCGGCCCTGTTCACATTGGGAAAATCGCTTATCGGCTGGTATATCGGCACCAGCGCGGTTGCGTCTTCGTATGGCGCCGCTGGCGGCCTGCTCGTCATACTGCTCTGGGTTTACTACTCGTCGGAAATTTTCCTCCTCGGCGCCGAGTTCACGCGCGCCTATTCCGTTCGGCACGGCAGCCGGTCCGACCTGGGCACCTTGGTTGACAGCCCTTTACCCGCGCAGCACGACTGAGCTCGAGCACGGCAGGAGTCCAACTCTGCCGGCGTGGTCGTGCTCGTGGCGGTGGCGTGCGCGAGCGCAACCTTGACCGCGCTTTTGCGGAGTGGTCGCCGGCCCTGATCTGACGTCGTCGCTATCCTGTGCTCTATAGGCACGGCCGACTGTGCAAACGCACAGTCGGCCGTGCGCTTTGACCCGTATCGGCTCGTCGGTACCGCGCCTACGCTCTGCCCCAACAAGAAGACTGTATCGGGAAGCGTTCATGCCATTCGTCACCATGCGGAGTAGCACGGCTGTTCGCGCCGGGAGCCGATGATGTCGGTGTCGGCGCGTGCGCGCCATTCCGGCTTCGACGACGTCGTCGGCGATGCGACCATTGAGACGCTGGCGAGCGGCTTCGGCTTCCTCGAGGGCCCGGTCTGGCATCCTTATGAGAAATGGCTGGTCTTCTCCGACATTCCGGAAAGCCGGATGTATCGCCGTAGTGCCGCAGGCGAGATCGAGCTGTTCCGCGCCCCGAGCCACAAGGCCAATGGCAACACGCTGGACCGCCAGGGGCGGCTGGTCACCTGCGAGCACGCAACAAGCCGGGTGACCCGCGCCGAGCCCAACGGCAGCGCGACGGTGCTTGCCACGCACCATCAGGGCAAGCAGCTCAACAGCCCGAACGACATCGTCGTTGCCACCGGCGGATCGATCTACTTCACCGATCCGGGCTATGGCCGGAGGGAGTTCTATGGCGTGCCACGCTCTCAGGACCTGCCGTTCCAGGGCGTCTACCGCATCGATGGCGATGGCGCCCGGCTGACATTGCTGGCTGACGATTTCGGGCAGCCGAACGGGCTTTGCTTTTCGCTGGACGAGTCGCGGCTGTTCATCAACGACACCGAACGCGGGCACGTCAGGGTGTTCGGCGTCGAAGCCAATGGCGACCTCAATGGCGGCGCGGTGTGGGCGGTGACCGAGGGCGAGGGGCCGGGGGCGCCCGACGGCATGAAGATCGACAGCCGCGGCAATCTCTACTGCACCGGACCCGGCGGCATCCACATTTTCGACGCCTCGGGTGCCATTCTTGGCGTCATCCGGACGCCCGAGGATTGCGCGAATTTCACCTTCGGTGACGACGATCTGCAAAGCCTCTACATCACCGCGTCGACGTCGCTGTACCGGCTCAGGGTGCGCGTGCCGGGATTGAGACTGTTTTGAGCTCGCGACAATCCGTGCTCAAATCAGAGTTGGGAGTGAGGCCGGGGTCAAAGCCGGTGGGAATGCAGCAGTCAACACATCTGGGAGGATAACGACATGAAGAAACTGTTCGTTCTGGGCGCTCTGGCGGCAATGCTCGCCTCGGGCACGGCGCTGGCCGACACCAGTGGCAAGAAGATCGCTTTTTCCAACAATTATGCCGGCAATTCCTGGCGGCAGGCGATGCTCGACAGCTATGGCATCGTCACCAAGAAGGCGGTCGCCGACAAGATCGTCGGCGCGGCCGACATCTTCACCACCGCCGACAAGGAGGTGCCGACGCAGGCAGCACAGGTGCAGAACCTGATCCTGCAGGGCTATGACGCGATCGTCATCAACGCGGCCTCGCCGGATGCGCTCAACGGCGCCATCAAACAGGCCTGCGATGCCGGCATCGTCGTCGTCTCCTTCGACGGCACCGTGACCGAACCTTGCGCCTACCGTGTCGTCGTCGACTTCAAGGACATGGGCAAGCAGGAAATCGAGCAGATGGCCAAGTTCCAGCCCAAGGGCGGCAATCTTCTGGAAATCCGTGGGCTTGCCGGGACCTCGATCGACGATGCCATCCATGCCGGCATCCTCGAAGGCGTCGCCGCCCATCCCGAGTTCAAGATCGTCGGTTCGGTGACCGGCGACTGGGACCAGACGACGGCGCAGAAGGCGGTGGCGACCATCCTGCCGTCGCTGCCCGACATCGTAGGCGTCGTCGACCAGGGCGGTGACGGTTACGGTGCGGCCCAGGCCTTCGCCGCCGCCGGCAAGCCGCGTCCGACCATCATCATGGGCAACCGCCAGGACGAATTGGCGCTGTGGAAGCAGGAGCATGATGCCGGCGGCTACGAAACTTTCTCGCTGGGCGCCACGCCCAGCGTCTCGCAGGTCGCGTTCTGGGTCGCGCAGCAGATCCTGGCCGGCAAGCAGGTGCCGAAATTCGTCGAGGTGCCGCTCCTGCAGATCAATCAGCCTGACCTCGACGCCTGGCTGAAGACGGTTCCCGCAGGCGGCGTTGTCAATGCCGAATATCCGCAGGAGCTGGTGGCCAAGATCATCGACGCCAACGTAAAGAAAGAACCTCTGCCCGGCGTACCCGCGCCGAAATGAGCAGCATGGCCGAATGATGAACGATCCCACGTTGCCCAAAAAGGACGCAGCAGAGAGAGGCGATGCTGACAGCCCTCTTGTCGAGGTAGGCAATGTCCGCAAGAGCTATGATGCCGTGCATGCCTTGGGCGGCGTGGATTTTCATCTGAACCCCGGCGAGGTCGTTGGCCTGGTCGGTCACAACGGCGCCGGCAAGTCGACGCTGATGAACGTGCTGGCCGGCACCATCGAGCGCAGCAGCGGCAGCTTTCGCGTCGGCGGACGTGAGATCGGTGCCTGGAGTGCGGCCAGTGCCCAGCAGGCCGGTCTGCGCTGTATCTTTCAGGAACTGTCGCTCTGCGCCAATTTGACGTCGGCGGAAAACACCCGCATCGTGCACAGGTCCTTGCGTGGGTTGGGCTGGCGGCGGCGCGCGCGCCAGGTAATCGGTCCGGTGCTGGACGAGATCTTCCCTGGCCACGGAATCGACCTCGACAGGAAGGTCGCCGACCTGCCGATCGGCGAGCGACAGATGGTCGAGATCGCTCGCGCCTTCACGCAGACCAGCATCAAATTGCGCGCCGTCATTCTCGATGAGCCAACCTCGGCGCTCGGCCATGAGGCGACGGAGCAACTGCTCACCCACATTCGTCGTGCCGCCGGACGTGGTATCGCCTGCATCCTGATCACCCATCGACTGAACGAGATCCTCGCCGTCTGCGACCGCACCGTCGTCATGGTCGACGGCAAGGTCGTCGCCGAGCGGGCGACCGCCGGCCTGTCGCGCGCCGCGCTTGTCGAATTGATGGGCAGCATCGAGCGGCCCCGCGATCGCTCCGTAGGCAAGGCGTCGTCGGTGCAAGCTCCGGTTATCCGGCATGCCGGCCGCGACACCGCTGATCTGACCATCGAAGTCGGCAAGGGCGAGATCATCGGTTTCGCCGGGCTCGACGGCCACGGCCAGCGCGAGCGGCTGCGCGCGATGTTCTATGCCGCGCGCCGGCAGCGCGAGGCCTTGCCGGGTGCCTATGTTGCCGGCGACCGCGGCTCTGAAGGCGTGTTCTCACTGTGGTCTATCGCCGACAATCTGACCATCCGCAGCCTGGATGCGCTGACGCGGGGCGGCATGATTTCAGGCGCCGCCGCCCGCAAGCTGGCCGAGACCTGGTCGGAGCGGCTCAAGGTAAAGGCGCCTTCGATCGACACGCCGATCATGTCGCTGTCCGGCGGCAACCAGCAGAAAGTGCTGTTCGCCCGCGCGCTGGCGTCGGACGCCGAGGTGATCTTCCTCGACGATCCGATGCGCGGCGTCGATGTCGGCACCAAGCAGGAGGTCTACCGCCTGATCCGCGCCGAGGCGGAGAACGGACGCTCCTTCGTCTGGTACACAACCGAACTCGAAGAGCTGACCAATTGCGAGCGCATCTATGTCTTCCGCGAGGGCCGCGCCGCGACCAGGCTGGAAGGCGACGCCATCGAGACCGGCCGTATCCTGCAGGCGTCGTTCGGAGGCGAGCATGTCTGACGCGGCTGCCCGTGTTCCCGCCCGTTCCTCTTCCAATGCGCGCCCGGCCTTGCTCAATGCCTTGCAGGTCGGCCTGCCGGCGATCGCGCTGCTGGTCATGCTGGCCATCATCTTCAGCATCCGCCCGGCGGCGATGAGCTATTTCGGCTTCCATCTGCTGTTCAAGCTCTCGGTGCCGCTGGTCTTTGCCGCGCTGGCGCAGATGATGGTGATCATGCTGGGCGACATCGACCTGTCGAACGGTGCCTTTGTCGGGCTGATCACCTGCGTCACGGCGCTCTATCTCGGGGATGCGCCGGCAATCGCGGCGCTGTGCTACATCGTCCTGATCGCCGCCTATGCCGGTTTCGGCCTGCTTATTCATGCTCGGCAATTGCCCTCGATCATCGTGACGCTGGGCATGTCCTTCATCTGGCTCGGCATCGCCGTCATCCTGTTGCCAGCACCGGGTGGCTCGGCACCCGCATGGCTTGCCGCCTTCATGAGCTGGCAGCCGCCTTTGATGCCGCTGTCGATCTGGCTGGCGGCACTGGCGGCGCTCGCCGGCCATCTCGTCATCTCACGCTCCTCCTATGGCGTGGTGCTGCGCGGCGCAGGCGGCAATCCGCGCGCCGTCGAGCGCGCCGGCTGGTCCGTTATCGGCATTCGGGTCGCGGTCTATGCGGTCGCCGGCCTGCTCGCCTGTCTGGCCGGGCTGACGCTGACCGGCCTCACCACATCGGGCGACGCCAATGTCGCGCCGGCCTATACGCTGCTCGGCGTCGGCGCGGTGATCCTCGGCGGCGGCGCTTTCACCGGTGGCGTCGTCTCGCCGGTCGGCACGGTGATCGGCGCTCTGACGCTGTCGCTCGCGGGCTCGCTTCTGTCTTTCCTGCAGGTGCCGCCGACATGGCAGATCGGCGCCCAGGGCGTCATCCTGTTTCTCGTGCTGGCCGGGCGCGTGCTTTTGTCGGAGCGGACGCGATGACCCGGAGATTGAGCCTCGCGCCGTGGACCTACGGCTTCATCGTGGCGCTCGCAATGTGGCTGGCGACGACAGCCTATTCGGGCATGGGCAGTGCCGGCGCCACGCTGTCGGGCGCACTCGCCTTCGGTGCCTTCAGCGTGGTGGTGGGAACCGGGCAGATGTTCGTGGTCGCTTCCGGGCCGGGCAATATCGACCTGTCCGTGCCATCCGTGCTGACGCTGGCCGCCTATGTGTCGATGACGGTGATGCAAGGGTCCGACGGCATGCTGCTGCCCGGCCTGCTTGCAGCACTTGCCGTCGGCGCTGTCGCGGGTGCCGCGAACTTCCTTGCCATCGTCGCGCTCAGGCTGCCGCCGATCATCGCGACGCTCGCCTGGAGCTTCGTCTTCCAGTCGCTTGCCTTCAATCTCGGCGGCCAGGCGACGCTGAAGCCGCCGGCAGGCCTTTCCCGGTTCACCTCGATGAGCCTTGGCGGTGTGCAATTCATGCCGATCGCGGTGATGCTGCTGACGCTGGCCGCCATGATCGCTCTCAAACGCACGGTCTGGGGCCTGT